>NZ_DASRXP010000732.1:0-5605 GCF_035687465.1 Kribbella sp. | reverse complement strand
TCGCGGGAGCCGGGGTTGGCGTCGGCTACGCCACGTCCAACTCGACAGCTGCGAATCCACCGGCGGCGGCGCAACCCGCACCCGGTGGTGGACCCCTTAGCGGTGGGGAGGCGGGCGACGGGGCGTCGAACGCCCGGTCCGGCCCGGCCGAAGGTGGATCGGCGGGCACGGTCGACAGCGTGAGCTCGTCCGGCTTCACGTTCACGACCTCCGCAGGTCAGAAGGTGACCGTCGCCACGGGGTTCTCGACGAAATACCTGGACGGAACGACCACCACCACCGCGAGTGCCATCACCAACGGCACCAACGTTCTCGTGCTCGGTTCGACCGACGGAACGACCATCACCGCCTCGCAGGTTCTCGTCCAGGCGGATGACGGCGGCGGTACTGCGGCGTCGACCGCGGCCGGCGTGGTCCCCTTCCAGCGCGGCGCCCCGAGCGCGGCCAAGGCGGACGGTCAGGTTCCGACGGACTACACCGAGGGTGAGGGGACGATCGTCAGCGGGACAACCGCGGACCAGGCCACGGAAGCCGCCCTGGCTGCCTACCCCGGCGGCGTGGTCGACCGTGTCGTGCAGCTGAGCAACGGCGAGTACGAGGTCCACTACGTCGGCGTCAACTGGCCCCACCACATCTTCGTGGACCAGTCCTTCAAGGTCGTCGGCGCGAACTAGCCGGCAGTCACCCGGACAACAAAAAAGGGAAAGGAGTGACGACTCCTTTCCACTCCTAACTTATAGCGCACCTGGGGGCTTGCCGCAAGCCCCCATTTGTGCCGGAGAATCATCGGCCGTAGCTGGAATCGATGAAACGGGGAGTCGCGAAAATGCGCGTGTTGTTGTCGACGTACGGGTCACGCGGGGACGTCGAACCAGTGGCGGCGTTGGCGGTGCAGTTGCGGGAACTCGGCGCGGAGGTACGGGTGTGCGCGCCGCCGGACGAGGAGTTCGCGGAACTCCTGGCCGGAGTCGGCGTACCGATGGTGCCGGTCGGCCAGTCGGCACGGAAGCTGACCAAAGCGGCGCCGGCGCCGGCATCCCTGCCCCAGCGAGCGGCCGAGTTGATCGCCAGCCAGTTCGACGCGGTCACCGCGGCGGCCGAGGGATGTGACGCGCTGGTGGTGACCGGCGTCCTACCGGCTGCGGCCGGAGCTCGGTCGGTGGGCGAGAAACTGGGGATCCGCTCAGTGTCCGTGACCTTCCAGCAGCTCACCCTGCCCTCGCCGTACCACGCGCCGCTGGCGTATCCGGGCCGGCCGTTCCCGCCGGACGTGACGGAGAACCGGGTGTTGTGGGACTTGGATGCCCAGAGCATCGATGCGCTGTTCGGTGAGGCGCTCAACACCAATCGGGCCTCGATCGGTCTGCCGCCGGTGGAGCACGTTCGCGACTACGTCCTCGGCGACCGGCCGTGGCTGGCGTCGGACCCGATCCTGGACCCGTGGAAGGAGCCGGCCGACCTTGACGTAGTACAGACCGGCGCGTGGATCCTGCCCGACGTACGCCCGCTGCCGGACGACCTCGAAGCGTTCCTGGACGCCGGCACACCACCGGTGTTCGTGGGCTTCGGCAGCATGCCGCTGCACAGATCGACGGACACCGCCCGGGTGGCGATCGAGGCGGTCCGAGCGCAGGGCCGCCGGGCAGTCGTCAGGCGCGGCTGGGCCGACCTGTCGCTGATCGACGACCGGGATGACTGCTTCGTCGTCGGCGAGATCAACCAGCAGGCACTGTTCGGCCGGGTGGCCGCCGTCGTGCACCACGGCGGCGCGGGCACCACGACGACGGCCGCCCGGGCCGGAGCGCCTCAGGTAGTGGTGCCCCAGGCAACGGACCAGCCCTACTGGGCCGGCCGGGTGGCCGAGCTGGGCATCGGCGTCGCGCACGACGGTCCGACTCCGACCTTCGAGTCGCTGTCGGTCGCGCTGAAGACAGCCCTAACCCCGGACACCGCAGTACGGGCGACCGCTGTGGCCCGCGAGATCCGAACCGACGGCGCAGCCGTTGCTGCGAGGCTGCTGCTTGATGGGAGCTGCTGAAGTGAACCCGCAGACCACCAGTGCATTCGATCTCCCAGAGAACCTTGCCCCCAAGGCCGACGCGACGCTGATCGCTGGCGACGAGAAGCACTTCGCGGCGATCGCGGAGAGCCTCGAGCAGTCGATCGCCGACCTGTCCGCTCGTCTCGACGAGGCCCGCAAAGCGCCGGGCGGTGAGGGCCAGGAGGCGCTGGATCGGGACCTGGAGATCCATCGGCTGACCACTCGGCTGCGCACCCTGCGCCGCTTTGGTTTGGATCTGTGCCTGGGACAGATGGTCAGCGCGGATGACTCCGAGCCCGTGTACGTCGGACGCCTCGGCCTGACGGACAGCACGGGTCGCCGGCTGCTGATCGACTGGCGCTCGCCGGCAGCTGAGCCGTTCTTCGGAGCGACCCATGCGAACCCGATGGGGCTGGTGAGCCGCCGCCGGTATCGCTGGACCCGCGGCCGGATCAGCGACTACTGGGACGAGGTGTTCACCTCGGAAGGGTTCGAGGGACACGCCGCCGCGCTCGATGACCAGTCCGCCTTCATCGCCAGCCTGGGCAGCAACCGGTCGGACCGGATGCGCGACGTACTCGGCACCATTCAGGCCGACCAGGACGCCATCATCCGCGCGGGATCACGCGGTGCTCTCATCGTCGACGGCGGTCCGGGTACAGGAAAGACAGTCGTCGCGCTGCACCGTACGGCGTACCTCCTGTACTCCGATCCGCGCCTCGGCCACCACCGCGGCGGCGTACTGTTCGTCGGCCCGCACCAGCCCTACCTGGCCTACGTATCCGACGTCCTCCCCAGCCTCGGCGAGGAAGGCGTGCAAACCTGCACCCTGCGAGACCTCCTCCCCGAGGGCACTACGGCGGCGGTCGAAACCGACCCGGACGTCGCCCGCCTGAAGTCGACCGCGGACATAGTGAAGGCGATCGAGCCGGCCGTCAGGCTGTACGAAGAGCCGCCAACCAAGCCGATGACGGTCGAGACGCACTGGTCCGACATCTGGCTCAGCGCCGCCGATTGGTCCGAGGCTTTCGGATCAGCAGACCCCAGTACTCCGCACAACGAGGTGCGCGATCAGGTCTGGGAAGAGCTGCTCACAATCCTGCTGGACAAGCACGAAGAGGCGTACGAAGACGACGACCTCTCGCTTGATCTGGTCCGCAGATCCCTTGAGCAGAACGAGGTACTGGTCGATACCTTCAACCGAGCGTGGCCGCTGATCGAACCGACTGACCTCGTCGGCGACCTCTGGTCGGTGCCCGCCTACCTACGGATGTGCGCTCCCTGGCTCAGCCCTGATGAGGTCAAGAAGCTGCAGCGTGCGGATCCGCAGGCCTGGACGGTGTCGGACCTGCCGCTGCTGGACGCGGCTCGGCAGCGACTCGGTGACCCGGAGGCGTCCCGTCGGAAGCGTCGGCAGAAGGCCGCTGCTGCGGTCGAGCGCGAACGCATGGCCGATGTCATCGACCACATCATCGAGGCCGACGACGACAACGAGGGCTGGGTGCCGATGCTGCGCGGGCACGACATCCAGGAGAGCCTGGTAGACGTGACCGCGCTCCCCACTGCGGACCCGGATCTGCTCGCCGGCCCGTTCGCCCACATCGTCGTGGACGAGGCTCAGGAACTGACCGACGCGGAGTGGCAGATGTTGCTGCTCCGCTGCCCCTCCCGGAGCTTCACCATCGTCGGGGATCGCGCCCAGGCCAGGCACGGCTTCACGGAGTCGTGGCAGGAACGGCTCGAGCGGGTCGGCCTCGACCGGAGCACCCTTGCCTCGCTGAGCATCAACTACCGGACGCCGGAAGAGGTCATGGCGGAAGCCGAGCCGGTCATCCGGGCCGCGCTCCCGGACGCCAACGTGCCGACCTCCATCCGCAGCAGCGGCGTACCGGTCGTGCATGGCGTTGCCTCAGAGCTGGACTCCATCCTCGACACGTGGCTTGCCGAACACGCCGACGGCATCGCCTGCGTCATCAGCGCCGACGACTCCTTCCGTACGACGTCTCGCGTCCGCTCGCTGACCCCGGAACTCTCGAAGGGACTCGAGTTCGACCTGGTCGTCCTCATCGACCCGGAGTCGTTCGGCACCGGAATCGAAGGAGCGGTCGATCACTACGTCGCGATGACCCGAGCGACCCAGCAACTCGTCGTCCTCACCAGTTCCTGACTAGTCGGGCCGACCCGGGATGTCCATCGCCGCGAGGCGTTCCGGGTCGGTCACCGAGACCATCTCGACGATCCGTCCGTCGACCACGGTGCAAGCCATCACGCTCATCGGCTCGCCGTTCGTGGCCCACCCCACGAGCCCTGGTTCGCCATTGACGAGGGCCGGGCGCGCGGTTGCCTTCGAGTGAACCCCGCGCGCGGCCTTGGCCGCCACCTCGGTGGCCCCCAGCCTGACGATCACGCCACGCTGGGTATGGGTGCGCCAGACCACGTCCGGGTCGAGCACCCGCAGCAGCCCTTCGAAGTCGCCGCTCCGGGCTGCCGTGAGAAAGGCGTCGACCACCGCACGGTGCTGCTGCCGCTGATCCTGCGGGCGATCCGTGCCCTGTACCTTCCGACGGGCTCGGCTCGCAGCCATCTTGGCAGCGTCGGCGGACCTGCCGATGATCTGACCGATCTCCTCGAACGACACTGCGAACATGTCGTGCAGCACGAAGGCCAGCCGCTCGGCGGGCTTGAGGGTATCGAGCACCACGAGCAGGGCCAGCCCGACGGATTCGGCGAGTAGCGCGTCGTCCTCGGGCGCTGCGTCGTCGTACTCGGTCACCACCAGCTCCGGCAGTCGCTCGTCGTGTGGCGACTCGGGATTGGCCTTGCGCGAGCGCAGTACGTCGATGCACACCCGGCCCACCACAGTGGTCAGCCAGCCGGCGAGGTTGTCGATCGAGGCAGCATCCTGCCGCGCAAGCCGCAGCCACGCTTCCTGTACTGCGTCCTCGGCGTCCGGCCGCGATCCAAGCATCCGGTAGGCCACCGCCACCAGTCGCCCGCGCTGCTCCTCGAACGCTTCGGCCACGGCTTCAGATCCGCTCACGTTGTTACCTCCCACAGACGAGTCCCGTCAGGAGTGATGACGGGCCCGGAAGGGCCGAGGTAACCGATCGGGAGAAATCCATGAATCTTGCTCTGTGGATCGTCGCCGGCCTGCTCGCCGCAATCTTCGCCTTTGCGGGTGCTAACAAGCTGTTCATCCCCCAGAAGAAACTGGCCAAGGCCCCCGGCGGCGGCTGGGTCAACGACTTCAGCCCCGGCTTCCTCAAGACCCTCGGAGCAGTCGAGATCCTCGGCGCCATCGGCCTGATCCTACCCGCGGCCCTGGACATCACCCCGATCCTGGTCCCCCTGGCAGCCGTCGGCCTGGCCACAATCATGGTCGCCGCCGCGATCGTCACCACCCGCCGCCAAGAGCCCAAACACGCCCTCCTGAACGTCACCTACCTAGCCCTGGCCGCCTTCGTAGCCATCGCCCGCTTCGGTCCCGAATCCTTCAGCTAACCCACAAGGTCTCTGATCATCCGCCCTCGAAGGGTGATCTTCGGCCGCGGGTCATATTTGCGG
>NZ_DASRXP010000731.1:0-4785 GCF_035687465.1 Kribbella sp. | reverse complement strand
TCGCCGTCCTCCAACTCCTCGAGGAGCGACCCAGCCTGTCCCCGAGCCCAGATCGACCAGTCGAGAACCCCGAGGTTGGCGGCTCGCAGACCGAGCTCCCGAGCACCGGGCTGTTCGCTGGTGCGGAAATCCCCGAGACTGGTGACCAGCGGGCCACCGTGCTCACTGGCATCCAACAGTTCGCCCAGTGCGGCGTACTCCTGGCGGTCGGCGATCGGATCCAGCTGGAGCAGGGCCGCGCGGCCGGCACGGTCGATATCGGCGAGGCGGATCCGGAGCCGGTCAGCACCAGACCCACCCCGCCGTACTGCGATGCCGCGTGCGGCCGCGGCGTAGCGATCCGCGACCACGGAGTCGAGCCCGGCCCGGGTTTCGCCCAGCCGGACGTAGTCGGAGTTCGGATCGAGAATGACCAGGCGCAGACCGGTCTCGACGAGCAACTGCTCGAGAACCACACCCAGCGAGTACGTCTTGCCGGAGCCGGACTGGCCACACAGGAAGGTGTGCCGGTTGAATCCGCCGGCGTCGAGCGCGGCCGGTACGCCGGGCGCGAGCAACTGCTCACCGATCTCGAGCATCGCGTGGGCCGGCCGGCTCCTGATCAACCAGGCACGGATCTCGTCCGGCTGCGCGGGACGGATCTCGACGTCGTGGAACGGCAGTGCCTGGCCGTCGAGAACGATCCCGTCACCCTGTGCGGTCCGGATGTGGAAGGCCCCCGGAGCAGCCGGTTCGACCTCCGCGACGTCCACCTGGGCGATCCGGAGCGTCAGTACCTGTCCGAGGCGGCCGACCCCGCCGGTCTCGAGGATCACCTGACCGCCCGCCTGCAGCGCGAGGTCGTCCAGGGAGGCCTGGAACTCGAACCGGCTCCCGTCGACCGAGCTCGCGAGCGGCAGGATGCCGCGCTCGATCCTCCCGCGCGCGGCCCGGAAATCGGTGATCGGGTCCCGCGGCGCGGTGACCGGCGACAGGTCTGGCTTGTACTGCGCAGGCTCCATCCGGCACGTCTATCACCGTCCATCCGGCGAAGACTCACCCACAGAGGATGATCAACCTGAGCGGCCACGAGGCAACACTCGACCGAGGGGTTCTGACATGAGTGTCGAAGTCGTGTTCTGGTGTGTGGTGTTCGCGCGCTTCGCGCTGCCCCTGTTCATCCCGTTGTTCCCGTTGCCGGCGATCATCGCCTGCCTCCTGCTCGACGGTGTCGACCAGACGATCTTCCAGACCTTCGGGTACGACCCGCCGTTCTACCAGAGCTACGACAAGGCGATGGACGTCTTCTACCTCTCCATCGCGTACCTGGCCAGTCTGCGGAACTGGACCCATCCGGGGGCGGTCCGGATCAGCCGCTTCCTGTTCTTCTTCCGGCAGATCGGTGTCGTGGCCTTCGAGGCCAGCGGCCTCCGGCTGCTGCTGTTGGTGTTCCCGAACACGTTCGAGTACTTCTTCATCGCCTACGAGACGGTTCGGACCCGGCGGAACCCGCTGCGGTACACCTTCAGGTTCTGGGTCATCGTTGCGGCTGCGATCTGGATCTTCGTCAAGCTGCCGCAGGAGTACTGGATCCACATCGCCAAGCTGGACCTGACCGACACGATCCGGGACGTGTCCTGGTTCCTGCCGGCGCTCATCGTTGCCGTACTCGCCCTCCTCGCCGTCCTGTACTTCGTCGTCCTTCCACGGCTGCGTCCGGCCGACTGGTCCTGGAAGTTCCGCGCCGACCCGCTGCCCGAGGGAATCGACGAGGCCTCCGAGCGCGCCGCGTACCAGGCCGCGCACCGGAAGGTGTTCGACCTGACAACACTGGAGAAGACCTTCCTGATCGGGCTGATCAGTGTGATCTATGGGGAGGTGCTGCCCGGCGTCGAGGCGAGCGGCCCGCAGATGTTCTTCGGGATCGCGGTCTTCGTGGTGATCAACGCCGCGATCGGACTGTGGGCGGCGAAGCGCGGCTATTCGTGGAACTCCGCCGCGGTCTCGTTCGGGGTCGTCTTCGCGGTGAACGTCGTGCTGGTGGTGCTGGCGGACGTGCTGCTGTCCCGGGGACCAGGCCAGCTGCAGTTGGTGGACGGGCTCTTCTTCATCTTCCTGTTCAGCATTCTCACCACCCTCTACGACCGCTACCGCCCGATCGCCGACTACCGCGCCGCCCAGTCTGAACGGGCAGGAGCCGAGCGCTGACTCGCCAGGAACTCAAGGCGATCACACAGCGGCTGGAGCAGACGTTCCCGGGCCGGTGTGCCGGCTCCTTCCTGGCGTTGCAGGGTGTCGACCGGGCGATGGTGATCGCCTCGCAGGCGCTGACAGCACTCATTCCCCTGCTTCTCCTGGTCTCGACCCTCGCTCCGGCGAACCGCCGTGACGTCGTCTCGCAGGCTCTCGTCCGGAGGTTCGAGCTCAGCGGCAACGCGGCGGATGCCGTCAGCGAGGTGTTCGCGCGTCCCGTGGGTGCATCGAGCGTCGGTGCGCTGAGCGTGGTGATCCTGGTCTTCTCAGGAGTGTCGCTCGCCCGCCGGATGCAGCGGATGTACCAGGACGCCTGGCAGCTGGAGGCTGTCGCGGGCGTTCGCGGCTCACTCAACACCTTCCTCGGCCTGGGCACCCTGGTGCTGCAGATCGCCCTGCTCTACCTCGCGCGCACCCTGCTGCGCGCCCTGCCGATGGACTGGCTGCTCAGCATCCTGGTTTCGATCCTGACCGGGATGCTGGTGTGGATCTCCATCCCGTGGCTGCTGCTCGACCACAGGGTCCACTGGCGGCGCCTTGTTCCCACTGGCGTGCTGACCAGCATCTGCAGCGTGGTGTTCGGAGGCGCGTCCACGATCTACATGCCGAGGCAGATGGAGTCCTACAGCGAGCGGTACGGCCTCTTCGGTGTCACTCTGGCACTGGTCGGATGGCTACTGGCCGTTTCACTGATCCTCGTCAGTGTGACCGTGGTCGGCGCGGAACTCGATCGCAGCGAGGGCTGGTTCGCCCGCCGGCTGCGTTCTCGGCTCGCCTTGTCTGGTTGATGCAGTTCCTCCACCAAGGATGATGCCGCGCTGCGGTAGCGACGCAGATCATGGACGACGTGGGTACTTCAGAGCAGTTCGAGAACCCGCCTGACGCGCCGCCGCCGAGCCGGGAAGCGACACTCGTGCTCGACGCGGCAGTCGGGGCATCCCTGCTGGCCGCGGCCACCGTACGGAGAGTCGGGCGCCGCGTCGGCGGCGCCCTCAATCCCGTCGTTGTCGTGGTCCTGCGGCCGCCGATACTGGCCGAGCGCTACCAGGCAGGCACCTGGCTGGCAGGCCTGGCCCGGAAGGGTGGCCGAGGACGTCACGACCTGGAGCGGCAACTGGCCGCTGCGCTGGACAAGGTGGTTCCCAGCGTGGTGACTGCCGTGGTGCAGCGGATCGATCTGGCCGGCCTGGCCGAGGGAGTGATCGCGGAGGTCGACTTGGCCGAGATCATCCGCCAGTCCACCGGTTCCGTTGCCTCCGACACCGTTCGCGGCGTCCGCATGCAAGGCATCTCGGGTGACGAGGCCGTCGGCCGGGCAGTAGGCCGGTTGAGGGTACGAATCGGCCGGAAGGGCAGTCCGGTCGCCGAACCCGAGATGACGTCACCCTGACGATGGGAACGGACTCGATCGTCCCGCGGGAGGCGCGGCCGTACCAAGGCCGCCACGCAGGCGTGGTCACCCGGCTGACCGCCGGCATCATCGACGCGATCGTGGTAGTGGTCTTGCTGCTGGCCGGCTACGTGGCCGTGAACGGATTCCTGTTCCTGCTTGACCCACGAGGCTTTCGATTCAGTGAAGCATCACCAGTGCTGAGCGTGGGGACGTGGCTGCTCGTGCTCGTCGTCTACCTCAGTGTCGCCTGGTCGACTACCGGCCGGAGCTACGGCTGTCAGGTGATGGGCCTGCGGGTCGTCAGCCGCCACGGGGCGCGGTTGCGTCCGCATGTCGCGCTGCTGAGGGCTGCCTTCTGCGCACTGGTCCCGATCGGGCTGCTGTTGTGTGCCGGCGGCCGCCGGCACAGCTCCCTGCAGGACCTCGTACTGGGTACGTCGGTCGTCTACGACTGGCGTTCGGGACCACCGATGAGGAGCTGACCATGTCGGACACCAACCTGAGCGCCGCGGCACCGAAGCACACGCGACCGCACGAACCGACGGAGAGCGGGATCCGCCTGCCGGGACTGGAGCGACGAGGCTGGGTGGGTCCGATCATCTTCGCCGCGGTGATCATGATCGTCCTCGGCGCCTTCCACGTCTTCCAGGGCTTCGTTGCCCTGTTCAACGACCGGTACTACCTCGTCCGGAGGGAGAGTCTCGCCGTGCACCTCGACTACACCACCTGGGCCTGGATCCACCTGCTCGTCGGCGCCGTCGTCCTGGCGGCCGGATTCTGTCTCCTAGTCGGTCAACTGTGGGCGCGGGTCGTCGCAGTGATCCTGTCCGTCCTGAGTGCGCTGGTGAACACGGCGTTCCTCGCGGCCTACCCGCTCTGGTGCACGATCATGATCGCCTTCGACATCCTGGTGATCTGGGCGCTGATCTTTCACGGTCGCGAGGTGCGGACCGCGGACGAAGCCGGCGTGATCCCGTACTGAGAACTAGGCCTCGGGGCGGGAGGGGAGGAGCCCGAGTTCCCACGCCCGCCGGACGGCCTCGTTGCGTCGCGACGCGTTCAGCTTGCGCAAGATGCTCCGCACGTGACTGCGGACCGTGTTGACGGAGACGTACATGGTGCTCGCGATCTCTTCTGTGGTCAGCAACTCGGCGAGGTAC
>NZ_DASRXP010000730.1:0-4644 GCF_035687465.1 Kribbella sp. | reverse complement strand
CCATCGAGGCGGCCCGCAGCGGCGCCGGGATCGGCTGGCACGAGCACACCTCGGACGTGCACGTGGGCTGCGAGCGGTTCTTCCGGACCACCTACAACGCCAGCCTGCTGGCCGAGTGGCTGCCGTCGCTGGACGGCGTGGTCGAGAAGCTCGAGCGGGGTGCGACGGTGGCCGACATCGGCTGCGGGCACGGCGCCTCGACGATCCTGATGGCACAGGCGTATCCGAAGTCGACGTTCGTCGGCTCGGACTACCACCCGGAGTCGATCGAGACCGCCCGGCTGCGAGCCAAGGAGGCAGGGGTGTCCGATCGGATCCGCTTCGAGGTCGCGCCGGCGAACGCCTACACAGGATCGAACTTCGACCTGGTGACGATCTTCGACGCCCTGCACGACATGGGCGATCCGGTCGGCGCGGCCCGGCGGGTCCGCGAGTCGCTCGCGCCCGACGGCACCTGGATGATCGTCGAGCCGATGGCCGGCGACCACGTCGAGGACAACCTGAACCCGGTGGGCCGGGCCTACTACGGCTTCTCGACGCTGCTCTGTACGCCGGCTTCGCTCTCGCAGGACGTCGGTCTCGCGCTCGGCACCCAGGCCGGTCCCGCGCGCATCCGCGACGTCACCACCGCGGCCGGTTTCACCCGGTTCCGCACGGCGGCGCAGAGTCCGTTCAACCTGGTGTACGAAGTCAAGGCCTGACTACTGTCACTCGGGGGAGGACAGTAGTGGGCGATCATGGCGAATTGGGGTATGGGGGAGAAGGAATGATTCCGGAGGACCGGGCCGCGCGGGCAGCGGACGTCGAGGGACAACTCGAACGCGACGGGGTGAGGATCGCCTACCGGGTGTACGGCGATCAGGGGCCGACGGTGGTGCTGATGCCCACCTGGTCGATCGTCCCGTCGCGGGTCTGGAAGGCCCAGGTGCCCTATCTGGCCAGGCATTTCCGGGTGGTCACCTTCGACGGCCGCGGCTCGGGCCAGTCGGACGCACCGGAGGGCGCGGCGGCGTACGCCGATGAGGAGTACATCGCCGACACGCTCGCAGTACTGGAGGCGACCGGTACTGCGGACTGTGTGCTGGTCGCCTTCTCCTGCGGGGCGCCGTGGGCGCTGCAGATCGCACTGGACCAGCCGGAGCGGATCCACGGGGTGGTCTGCATCGGCCCGGCGACCGGCCTGATCCCGGCCACCGACGAACGCACCCGGTGGGCGTGGAACGAGCGCCACGAGACGACGGACGGGTGGGCGAGCTACAACCGCCATCGCTGGCTGGAGGGCGGCTACGAGAGCTTCCTGCAGTACTTCTTCGAGAAGATGTTCTGCGAACCGCACTCGACGAAGCAGATCGAGGACGGCGTCGGCTGGGGCCGGCAGATCGCACCGGAACGCCTCGTCGACAGCGAGGCCGCCCGGCAGGCATGCCGCTCCCCCGCGCTCGGCAGGAAGCTGCCCGGGCTGCAGTGCCCGGTGCTGGTAGTGCACGGGGACCAGGACCACATCCGCCCGCACGACGAGGGGGTACGGCTCGCCGAGCTGACCGGTGGCTCGCTGGTGACGATCTCCGGGGGTGGGCACGCACCGCAGAACCGCGATCCGGTGAAGGTGAACCACCTGATCAAGGACTTCGTGGATCAGGTCGTGCCACGGCCGGTACGGCGTACCTGGGTGCGGGCGCTCAACCGCCCGCGACGGGCTCTCTATCTGTCGTCACCGATCGGGCTCGGCCATGCCCGGCGCGATGTGGCGATCGCGGCCGAACTCAGGAAGCTCCAGCCGGACCTGCAGATCGACTGGCTCGCACAGCACCCGGTCACCAGGGTGCTGGCCGACGCGGGCGAGACGGTGCATCCGGCGTCGGACTGGTTGGCCAACGAGTCGGCTCACATCGAGTTCGAGGCGGACGAGCACGACCTGCACGTGTTCCAGGCGATCCGGCGGATGGACGAGATCCTGGTCAACAACTTCCTCGTCTTCAACGACGTCGTCGAGGACTCGGACTACGACCTGGTGATCGGTGACGAGGCGTGGGATGTGGACTACTTCCTGCACGAGAACCCGGAGCTGAAGCGGTTCTCCTACGCCTGGATGACGGACTTCGTCGGCTGGCTGCCGATGCCGGACGGCGGTGAGCGCGAGGCTGCGCTGACGGCCGACTACAACGCGGAGATGATCGAGCAGCGGGCGCGGTTCCACCGGCTCCGGGACCGGTCGATCTTCGTCGGCGACCCGGACGACATCGTCGACGAGAACTTCGGGCCGGGGCTGCCGAAGATCCGCGAGTGGACTTCGGCGAACTTCGACTTCGCTGGGTACGTGACGGGTTTCGAGCCCGGGCGGGTGGATCGTACGTCGCTCGGCTACCGCCCGGACGGGTTGCTCTGTATCGTGACAGTCGGCGGATCTGGGGTCGGGAACTCCTTGCTGCAAAGGGTTCTCGATGCCGTACCGCTGGCCCGGGACTACGTGCGCGGGCTCGAGTTCCTGGTAGTCACTGGACCGCGGATCGATCCCCAGTCGCTGCCGCGGGTCCAGGGGGTGACTGTGCGCGGGTACCTGCCTGATCTCCACCGGCATCTTGCCGCGGCGGACCTCGCCATCACCCAGGGCGGCCTGAGCACCTGCATGGAGCTCACGGCCGCCCGTACCCCGTTCATCTACGTACCGCTCGAGCACCACTTCGAGCAGAACTTCCACGTCGCGGCCCGTCTCGACCGCTACAACGCCGGCCGCCGCATGGCGTACCAGGAAGCCTCCGACCCGGCCCACCTGGCCGAATCCATCGCCAAGGAACTCACCCGCACAGTCGACTACCGCCCAGTCGCCTCAGACGGCGCAGCCCGGGCCGCGCGCTACCTCGCCGACCTTCTGTGAGCTGTTGACAGGACACTTCACCAACTGGTGAAGTGTCCTGGTGCTGAGTCAGACGTTCGGGGCGTTGGCGGATCCGACCCGGCTGGCGATGGTGGAGCGGTTGAGCCGGGGCGAGGCGACGATGGGCGACCTCGCCGCGCCGCACCGGATCACCTTGCCGGCGGTGACGAAACACGTCGGGGTGCTGGTGGAGGCCGGGTTGGTACGGCGGCGGAAGGTCGGGCGGACAGTGGTGTGCACGCTGCGCCCGGACGCGTTGTCCGACGTACAGGCTTGGCTCGGCGACCTCACGGCGTACTGGAACAGCACTGTCGACCGGTTGGAAGAGTTTCTAAAGGAGAACGGTGATGAGCGCTGACCTCCGGGTCGAGAGGGTGCTTCGGGCAACGATCGGGAAGGTGTACGAGGCGTGGACGCGGCCCGAGTTGCTGACCCAGTGGTACTGCCCGAATCCGAAACTGGAATTGAGGGTGGAGGCTGACGTCCGGGTCGGCGGTGGGTATGTCGTCGAGATGGGGCCGCACGTGGTGCGCGGCACCTATCTCGAGGTCGAACCGCCGCGCCTGCTCGCGTTCACCTGGAAGTGGGACGAGGACGACGAGCAGCCGTCAGAGGTCCGGGTCGAGCTGACCGAGGTCGACGAAGGCACTCGCCTGCTCCTGACCCACACCGGCTTCGCCACACCGGAGGACGCGGCCAACCACCTGCAGGGATGGGAGCCCGAGCTGGATCGACTGGCCGCGCTGCTCAGCGTTCCGCAGCCCGACCCCGCAGTCGGTACCTGAACGCCAGCATCGTTCAAGCTACATCGCTCACGGGACGCTAGAGCCCCGGGCGGTGACCCGGGGCTCGGAATGGATGGATGGGCGGCGGAATCAGCTGCCGGACTTGCGCCGGAACTGGCGCTTCTGCTTGTCGTTGTGCGCCTCGCCGACCCCCTCGTGCCGCGGCCCGCTACCGGGGTGCGACTCGTGGTGGGCGTTCTTCTTGGCGAGCGCGTCGCGGAACTTCTTCTGCAGATCGTCCTGCGCCGGCTCGCTGGGCTTGTCGCTCATACCGTCTCCTTCACAAACCGTCGTTCAGGCGTAGAGGCTCTAGCTAACCAATTGTGACTACCTACCCGCCACCCAATAACGCCGGGGTCGACGACAACAGCCCAGCAACCACGGCACGCAGCCCGTCGCGACACCTCTCCGCCTGGGGCAGCTCGGCCGGATCAAGACCGGCGAAGACTTCATCCCGGTACGGCGGCCCGCCGCCGGCCGCCCGCCTTCCCGCAGCGTCGCTCGGACGATGCGGCAGGCGGTGCTGACAGTGGGGGCTGCAAGGATGCGGCCATGGAACAGATATTGAGTCGGCAGGAAGCGTCGGAGGCGGTCCAGGACTCTGGGTGGCGCTTCTTGCTGGGCACTTTGCGAACGTCGGTCCCGGTCGGGTCGTTGGCTCGGGCGATCGGCTTGGCAGCGGACGCTGTCGCGGTGTGCGGCGACGACGCCGACCGGCACCTTCGGGTCGATGCCCGCCCCGATCGGGTCGTCTTCACTCTGCAGTCGTTGGAGCGCGCAGCGGTTACCGCCCGGGATGTCGAACTCGCGCTTCGGATCTCTGCCACCGCGGACAGTTCCGGGTTTCTGGCGGAGCCCGAAATCGGAACGGGGGCACCGCGATCCGTCCAGATTCTGGAGATCGCGATTGTTGCACTGGACATTGCCGGGATTCGGCCGTTGTGGAAGGCGTTGCTGGGCTATGCCGATGAGGCGGGTGCCGAG
>NZ_DASRXP010000729.1:0-38491 GCF_035687465.1 Kribbella sp. | reverse complement strand
TGCGGCTCGCCGGGCTCCAGATCGACACCGCCGTGGTGCTCCGCGCGGACCGCACCGACGAAGGTGTCGGAGTCGTGGAGGCCGAAGCCGGGGCGACCAGGACCAGAGACCTCGAGATGTTCGGCCGGTGAGCACCATCGCCACGATCGGCGCGCGGCTCGGCGGCGACCCGGGCGGGCGGCGGATCGTCTCACCGGAACGCCGTCGGCGCCGGCGGGTCCAGGCCGTCTGGGGTCTGCTGGTGCTGAACGTCCTGACGTTCTTCCCCGGCGCGCCGCACATCGTGCCCATCCCTGGGATCGTCGGCAAGCTCATCACCCAGTTCTCCCTGGTGGTGGCCCTGCTGCTGGTGCTGAGCGTCAACCGGCCCGCGAGGGTCCGGCCCAGCGTCTTCATGTTCTTGCTGGCGCTGCTCGCGGCGGAGTCGCTGCTGGCCAGCGTCGGGGCCGAGTTCCTGTTCGGCGCGCTCTTCCGGGCCGGCCGACTGTTCCTGTTCGTCGCGGTGCTGTGGCTGCTGACCCCGTGGTGGACCCGGCGCGATCTCCTGCTCGTTCGAACCCACCTGATGTTCCTGTGGATCGTGCTCGGCTCCGTCCTCCTCGGCATGCCGGTCGCGCCCGGCGTGGCGCTCACCGACGACCGGCTCGGGGGCATCCTCTGGCCCATCCCGCCGACCCAGGTCGGTCACTACGCCGCGGTGGCCGCCGGCCTGACGATTGTGCTGTGGCTGACCGGACTGCTCCGCCGTGAACTCGCGCTGATCAGCGTCCTGCTGGCCATGCCCCTCCTCTTGCTGACCCACACACGCACTGCTCTGGTCGCACTTCTGGCCGGCATCCTGATCGCCGGGCTGAGCCTGTTCACCACGCGAGCGCGGGTTCGCAAGTCGTTTGCCTTCGGCCTCGCCTTCTTCACCGTCGGAGCGCTCACCCTGGGTTCGGTGGTGACCACCTGGCTTGCCCGTGGTCAGGACACCCAGGAGGTCGCCGCCCTGACCGGTCGCCGAGAGGTCTGGGAGTCGATCCTCAGCGCGCCGCGTTCCATCTTCGAGACGCTGTTCGGCTTCGGGTTGTCCAACAAGTCCTTCAACGGGCTGCCGATCGACAGCAACTGGCTGGGCACCTACTACGACATCGGTCTGGTCGGAGTGGCGATCACCGTGGCGATGGTGCTGTTCATCCTGACCGCCGCGTGGTTCCAGCCTCATGGTGCGCGCCGGGCCCTCGCGCTGTTCCTGGTTGCCTACTGCGTGGTCGCCTCCTTCACTGAGAGCGGCCTCAGCGACGCCTCGCCGTACCTCCTCGAACTGGCGCTGGCCGCGTCGTTGGTGTACTCGGGAGCCTCCCGCGAAGGAGTGCGATGAAGATTCTGCTGGTGCACAACACATACCGGTCGACCGCGCCGAGCGGCGAGAACAGGGTGGTCGAGCAGGAGGGAGAGGCGCTCGCCGCTCTCGGCCATGACGTCGAGACCTTCGGGCGGCTCAGTGACGAGATCGAGAGCTGGCCGGCCTTTCAGAAGGCGACGCTGCCCGCCCGGGTGATCTGGAACCCGACCAGCCGGCGAGACCTCGGCGAGGCTCTGGACCGGATCCGGCCCAACGTCGTGCACGTCCACAACACCTTCCCGCTGCTCAGCCCTTCCGTGCTGTACGCGTGCCGGGACGCGGGAGTTCCCGTCGTCGCGACACTGCATAACTACAAGTTGCTCTGCGCAAGTGGCGACTTCTTCCGCGACGGCGAGGTCTGCCACGATTGTGCAGGCGGAAACCCGACCTCGGCGCTGGTGCATCGCTGCTACCGCGGCTCGGTCCTCGCCACCGGGCCGACGGTGCTGGCGGCACGCGCGCACCGGCGGAGCTGGCGCGACCTGGTCTCGGCGTACATCTTCATCTCGGACTCCCAGCGCGAACTGCTCGCCGCGATGGGTTTCGACCCGGAGCGGACCTTTGTCAAGCACAACCTGGTCCCGTACGACGGTCCGGTCGGCGGTGACCGGCAACGGCAGGTGGCCTACGTCGGCCGGCTGGACGCGCCCAAGGGTGCGCCACTGCTGATGAAGAGCTGGGACGCCTACCGCGCCTCGGCCGGTGACGCCGCGCTGCGGCTCGTCATCGCCGGTGGTGGTCCGCTGCTGGACGAGGTGACGGCCTGGGCCGCGGAGCGTCCGTCGGTCGAACTCGCCGGACATCTCACCAAGCAGCAGTGTTTCGAGCTGATCGCCCGGTCCCGCGCGGTGATCCTCCCGTCGGAGTGGGAGGAGACGTTCGGTCTCGTGGTGGTCGAGGCGATGGCAGTCGGCGTGCCCCTGCTGGCCGCCGGCCATGGCTCGTTCCCCGATCTTGTCAGCGACGGAGTCGACGGCGCACTCTTCGATCCGGGTCAGCCGGACGCGCTGGCGAAGTTGCTGCTCGACGTCGACACGTCTCCGGACCGCTACGAGGAGTACGGCCGCCGCGCCCGGACGACGTACGAACAAAAGCACGACCCCAGCCGCAACATAGAGCAACTGCTCGACATCTACCGGTTCGCCATCGGGCAGTCGGTGTCCGCTCACCACTAGTTCCCGTGAACCGCTTGCCCCCGAAGGAAGTGCCATGGAACAACGCGATTCGTCCCGGTCGGCCACCGGCCGGGGATCCGCGTGGTACCGAAGCCGCGGCGTTCTCATCGCCGCCGGCCTGCTCCTGCTCGCCGGCCTTCTGGTGGTTGTCACCTACGTCGTCGATGGTGAGCCGTCGCCGCGACCGGCGCAGAGCGGCCCGCCCGGTACGGCGCCGCCGGTGAAACCGGTCTCGGCGCCGACGACGCCGCCGGCCCGGATCTGCGGGAACACCGCGGCACTGTCCGGACCGAGCCGTGCGCCGAGCGGCGCGGTCACCGTCAGCACGACGCAGAACCTGAACGACGTCACTCAGGACAAGCCGGCCGGCACGACCTTCTGGCTCGCCCCAGGCACGCACAAGCTCGGCACCGGACCCTTCAGCCAGGTGATCCCCAAGCAGGGCAACACCTATCTGGGCGCGCCCGGTGCGGTGCTCGACGGCCAGCGGCGCAACCGTTACGCGTTCACCGGCTACGCGACCGACGTCACCATCAAGAACCTGACCATCCAGAACTTCGGCGCCGTCCGGACGAACAACGACGAAGGGGCGGTGAACCACGACGCCGCCGCCGGGTGGACGGTCGACGGCAACACGATCCGCCACAACGCCGGTGCGGGTGTGATGGTCGGTAGCCGCAACGTCATTCGCGGCAACTGCCTGCAGCAGAACGGCCAGTACGGCTTCAGCGCCTACCACCCTGACAAGGTGGCCGACATCATCATCGAGCGGAACGAGATCGCCGACAACAACACCGACGACTGGGAGACCCTCAAGAAGGGCTGCGGCTGCACGGGCGGTGGGAAGTTCTGGGAGGTGACCGGGGCGGTGGTTCGCAACAACTGGGTGCACAACAACCGCAGCGCCGGGCTGTGGGCCGACACCAACAACACCGGCTTCGCCATCGAGGGCAACTATATCTCCAGCAACGAGTCCGAAGGCATCGTCTACGAGACCAGCTACAACGCGAGCATCCGCGGCAACACCTTCGCCCGCAACGGGCTCGGCAAGGGCCTGCAGAACGGCGGATTCCCGACCTCGGCGGTGTACATCTCGGAGTCCGGCAGCGATGCGCGGGTGGCGGGGGCGTTCAACCAGACCTTCGAGATCAGCGGGAACGTCTTCACCGACAACTGGGCCGGCGTGGTCCTCTGGGAGAACGCGGACCGGTTCGCCGGGTCTGCGGCCAACACCAGCTCGGGTTCGGGCACCCTGGTGAACCCGGCCACCGTCACCGCGAAGACCTGCAACGCGACCACCATCCGCAGCCAGCCGTACCTGGGCGACTGCCGGTGGAAGACGCAGAACGTTCGCGTCCACGACAACGTCTTCTCTCTCGACCCGAACAAGATCGGCAAGACCTGCGCGTCGCGCAGCGGGTGTGGCTACAACGGGCTGTTCTCCAACTGGGGCACGTTCCCCGCCTGGTCGCCGTACAAGGAGAAGACCATCCAGGACGCCATCACGTTCGACCAGGGCAACCGCTTTTACAGCAACACCTACCGCGGGCCGTGGAACTTCGTCGTGCACGCACAGGACTCCCGGGTCAACTGGGCCGCCTGGCAGGGCGCGCCGTACGACCAGGACCGCGACAGCGTGATCATGGTGCAAGGGACGCGCTGAGGACCATGGCCGGCCCACCGGAGCGCGCAGCAGGCGAGCAGCTCGAGCTGCTGCGGTCCGTCGGCTATGCCGCGTTCGGGCGGCATGAGCTGGATCTCGACGTGCTGGACCTGGTCTTCGACAGCCTCGTGGATGCCCCGGAGAGCAGCGGCGACGAGGTACGGCGGCTTCGGTTTGCCGGCCACGGCTGCACTGTCGACGTCGACGTCCGTGGTCAGGCTCACCTCAGGGTAGAGCTCTGGGTCTCACCCGCCGGTCCCGTGCTGGTCGAGTCGCGCGGCGCGGACAGTGACGAGCCGCTGGCGTCGCGGCTGGTCAGCTTCCTGCTCCGCTGGCCGGGGACACCACAGCGGCCGGTCCGAACGGCCTGGATCATGCTCTGATCCGAGTCCGCCCGAACCGGCCGTGGCCACTGCTCAGGGGGGATCGCAGTGGACGGGGACGCTGCTCAGGAAGCGAGCAGCAGTCTGAGCTTCTCCAGACACCGGCCGCGGATCGGGCCGATGCTGCCGATCGGAACCCCAAGCTTCTCGGAGATCTCGGCATACGGGGCGGGCGGGTCCGCCATCAACATGCCGAGCAACTGTTGCCAGCGGTCCGGCAAGCTCTCCAGCGCTCGCCGTACGTCGACAGCCCGCTCGTCGGCGAGCATGTCCGCGTCCAGCTCCGGCTCATTGCCGGCGACAGCCGCGAAGTCGTCCGGCTCGTAGGTGAGCAGCACCCGCTTGCGGAACGCCAGCACCCGCAGGCATTCCCGGCGGGTGGTGACGACCAGCCAGGCACCGACCCGGACCGGATCGACCCGGTCGATGTGCTCCAGCAGCCGGAGCCACACCACCTGCGAGACGTCGGACGCGTCGCTGTCGGTGAGCCGGAAGCTGCGGGTGACCGCCCATACGAGTCTGGCGTAGTGGTCGACCAGCCGACTCCAGGCCTCCTGGTCGCCGGCCGCGGCCTGGATGACCAGTGTTGCGGCCTCCGACCTGGCCGCGGCTTCTTGGTCCTCTGTTACACCCCTACCGGTGAGGTGGCTTGGCATGGATTCCCCCCTTGGGAACACAGCTGAATTGTCTCGTTTGTGCTGGTACTCGAAAGGTTTGCTTTAGTACGCACCGTCACGGCCGAGCACGGCCCGCGCGGTTTTCCACAAAATGAGCAGGTCGAGGGCGATCGACCAGTTGTCGACGTACCGCAGGTCGAGGCGAACCGATTCCTCCCAGGTCAGGTCGCTTCGTCCACTCACCTGCCAGAGGCCGGTCAGGCCGGGTTTGACGAGCATCCTGCGCGCGTCGTCGATGGCGTACGTCGCGACCTCGGTCGCCAACGGTGGCCGCGGCCCGACGAGCGACATGTCGCCCCGGAGCACGTTCACCAACTGCGGCAGTTCGTCCAGCGAGAAGCGCCGCAGATAACGGCCGATCCTCGTCACTCGCGGATCGTCACGGAGCTTGAAGAGCACCCCGTTGCCCTCGCTGAGCGCGTGCAACTCCGCCTTGCGTTCCTCGGCGTCCGCGCACATGGTGCGGAACTTCAGCATCGAGAACTCGACCCCGGCCCGCCCCACCCGGGTCTGCCGGAACAGCACCGGACCACGGCTGGTGAGCTTCACCAGGACGGCGACCACCAGCAGCACCGGGGTGGCCAACAGCAGCAACCCCAGGCCGACCACCCGGTCGAAGATGCTCTTCAGCAGATGCGGTCCGCCACTCACCGACGGCCGTTCCAGGTGCAGCAACGACAGCCCGGCGACCGGCCTGATGGAGATCCGCGGCCCGGCGACCTCGACGATGCCGGGCGACACGATCAGGTCGATACCGCGTTGCTCGAGCGCCCAGGACAACCGTCGCAGGGACTGTCCGGCGAGCTCCGGATCCGCGGCCACCGCCACCACGTCGACCTCGTACTGGTCGACCGCGGCGAGGATGTCCACCTCCGTCCGCCCCAGCCGGATGGGCCCTGGATCGGCCTCCTCGGCGGCGTCCCCCCGCGGCTGGCAGGTCGCTACGACGACGTAGCCGTCCGCCGGCCGCTCCTCCAGATGCCGCCTCAGGGTCGTCACCTGGGCGTTGCGCCCGACAACCAAGACCCGGCGCATGCAACGCCCGACGAACCGGCGACTGGAGATACTGCGATGCAGCAACCAGCGCACCAACAACGCCGCGACGCAGGTCATCGGCACGGCCAGGACGACGAAGCCGCGAGCCACATTGCTCTTGGTCGCGTACGACATCACCGCGACCAGCGCGGTCAACGCGAACGTCGCCCGCAGGATCGAGCGGAACTCCTCCGGCCCGGTCCCGAAGTACCGGGTCTCGTAGCCCCGCTCCAGCGCCACGCAGGCCAGCCAGGTGATCGGCAGCACGGCGCCCAGGATGATGTAGCCCCAGGTGATCTGAGCCCCGAACCTGGCCACCAGCGCCAGCGAGACACCGATCAGCGCGGCTGAAAGATCTCCGGCGAGCGCTGCCCACCGGTACTTGGCGACCCACCGAGCCTCGGTGAACCGGGCCGACCGCGGCACGATCGCCGGCACCTCGTCCGGAACCACCCAGACGGGCCGACGACGGTCAGTTTTGGCTGTCGGCGGCCTGAGATCAGCCGGCTCGGCCAACCCTTCGGACACGACAAAGTCTGTCACAAAAGACACCCCCCACAGGCGCTTAATCGAGGTCTGTGACTGCCCCACTCCCCGACACAGACTTCGATGAATGCCGCCCCCACAACGGCACTGGCCCAGACAGTACTACGCCCGACTTGTATTCGATAGTAATGAAGGCAGTGTTTGTCGCGGTGTAACCGAAAAACCCCTGTAGGCAACGAAAAACCCCCGGGCCTAACGAGGCCCGGGGGTCCGAAAATACTTTCTGACGAATAATTAGCCCGCGATCAGGCCGTCGCCGCTGATCAGCTCCCGCATCTCGGCGAGCGTGCTGTCGCCGGGAGGCAGGATCGCGTCGGAGTCGTGCAGCTCGTCGTCCGGCACCCGCTCGCCACCACGGACGAAGGTCAGCAGCGCGGCGAACGCAGTACGGAAGCTGTCCTCGTCGCCGGCCGAGACGGCCTTCTCCAGGTCGGTGTCGACCGCGTTCAGCTGCTCGAGCTTCTCGTCCGGCAGCCGGTACTGGCCCTCACCCATGATCCGGACGATCATCACGCGTCCCCATCCTGCGGTCGGGCCGGCTGCTGCACGGGCTGCTGAACCGGCTGCTGCGGCTGGGCCGCGCCCGGGGTGTCCTGTGACAGCTGCTTCGGCGCTTCGGCCGGAGCCAGCTGGGCCTTCAGCGCGGCCAGCTCGGACTCGACGTCGGAGCCTGTCGACATCCGCTCGAGCTCGAGGGTGATGTTGTCCTTGCTGGACCCGGACGCGTCGTCGAGGGCACCAGAGGCGAGCAGTTCGTCGATCGCGCCCGCTCGGGCCTGCATCTGCTGGGTCTTGTCCTCGGCGCGCTGCACCGCCAGACCGACGTCGCTCATCTCCTCGGAGATGCCGGAGAACGCCTCGTTGATCCGGGTCTGCGCTTCGGCGGCCGTGTAGGTGGCCTTGATCGTCTCCTTCTTGGTGCGGAAGGACTCGACCTTCGCCTGCAGCCGCTGCGACGCGAGGGTGAGCTTCTCCTCCTCGCCCTGCAGCTGGGCGTGCTGGGTGGTCAGGTCGTCGATCTGCCCCTGCAGCCCGGACTTGCGGGTCAGAGCCTCGCGGGCGAGGTCCTCCCGGTTCATCGAGAGCGCCTTCTGGGCCTGCTCCTGTAGCTTCTGTGACTGCGACTGAAGCTGCGAAGCCTGCAGCTCCACCCGCTTCCGGCTGGTAGCCACGTCAGCCACGCCACGCCGTACCTTCTGGAGCAGTTCGAGCTGCTTCTGGTACGAGTAGTCGAGGGTTTCGCGAGGATCTTCGGCCTTGTCCAACGCTGTGTTGGCCTTGGCCTTGAAGATCGTCGACATCCGCCTGAAGATGCTCATCGATATCCGTTCCCCTTCTGTGCCGGAGAGTGGACCCGGCGTGCGTGTCATCCACCCTATGTCCCCATGGGTCACCACACCATCGGGACTGGCCCCGATAAAGTGGTGCGTAGGTCCGGGGACCACCCCGAGTCGTGACCTGCTCAGTCCCGAATGAGGTTCAACCCCGTGTTCCGTCGTACCAAGTCTGAGACATCGCAGTCGGCAGCCGCCGACACCCCCCAGCCTAAGCCCGGGGGCAAAGGGCGTCCGACCCCGTCGCGGCGGGAGGCCGAGGCGGCCCGCAAGGCCGCGCTGAAGAAGCCGCGGAACCGCAAGGAGGCGTCGGCGTACCGGCGCGAGAAGGTCCGGGCCGAGCGCGCCAAGATGCAGGACGCGATGAAGACCGGCGACGACCGCTACCTGCCGGCCGCCGACAAGGGCCCGGTCCGCCGCTTCGCCCGCGACTACGTGGACGCCCGCTGGTCGGTGATGGAGTTCGCGCTGCCGGTGCTGCTGGTGATCTCCCTGCTCGGCGTCGTCTTCGCCCAGGCCTTCTCCTGGCTGCCCGGCCTGGTGAACCTGCTCTTCCTGGTGATGATCGCCGCGATCGGCGCCGACTGGTTCCTGCTCACCGGCGGCCTGAAGCGGGCGATCCGCAAGAAGTTCCCGAACGAGTCGGCCAAGGGTGTCGGCTTCTACGCCGTCCGTCGGACCATGCAGATGCGCCGCTGGCGCCTGCCCAAGCCCCTCGTGGCCCGCGGCGAGAAGCCCAGCTAGGGTCGGGGGTATGGACTTTCGGTATCTCGGCAACAGCGGTTTGAAGGTCAGTGAGATCTCGTACGGGAACTGGCTCACCCACGGCTCGCAGGTGGAGAACGAGCAGGCCAAGGCCTGTGTGAAGGCGGCCCTGGAGGCCGGCATCACCACGTTCGACACGGCCGACACCTACGCCAACACCAAGGCGGAGAGTGTCCTCGGCGAGGCGCTGGAGGGGCAGCGGCGGGAGTCGCTGGAGATCCTCACCAAGGTGTACTGGCCGACCGGGCCGGGCGGGCCGAATGACACCGGGTTGTCGCGCAAGCACATCCACGAGTCGATCAACGCCTCGCTCCGGCGGCTGAAGACGGACTACGTGGACGTGTACCAGGCGCACCGCTACGACACGGAGACGCCGCTCGAGGAGACGATGGAGGCGTTCGCCGACGTCGTCCGGGCCGGGAAGGCGCTCTACATCGGGGTGTCCGAGTGGACCGCCGAGCAGTTGCAGGAGGGACACCGGCTGGCTCGTGAGCTGCGGGTCCCGCTCGTCTCGAACCAGCCGCAGTACAGCATGCTCTGGCGGGGGATCGAGGCCGAGGTGGTGCCGGCATCCGAGGAGCTCGGCATCGGCCAGGTGGTGTTCTCGCCGATCGCGCAGGGCGTGCTGACCGGGAAGTACAAGCCGGGCGAGCAGCCGCCGGCCGGGTCCCGGGCGACCGACGACAAGGGCGGCGCGAACTTCGTCAAGCGGTTCCTGACCGACGACGTGCTGACCCGGGTGCAGGAGCTGAAGCCGATCGCGGACGAGGTCGGGCTGAGCCTGTCCCAGCTGGCGATCGCCTGGGTCCTGCAGAACCCGAACGTCTCCTCCGCGATCACCGGCGCCTCCCGCCCGGAGCAGGTCACGGAGAACGTCAAGGCGGCCGGGGTGAAGCTGGAGGACGGCGTGCTGAAGCGGATCGACGAGACCCTCGGCGGCGTGGTCGAGCGGGATCCGGCCAAGACCGCGCAGAACGCGCCGCAGACCCGGCCGGGCTCATGAGCTGGGTCTGGCGGTTCGAGACCGCCGAGGGTGAGCCGGCCGATCCGGGCGAGCTGACGGGTGCGGAGTTCTCGGCCCAGGGCGACGCGGAGAGCTGGCTGGGTGAGATCTGGCGCGAACTGGCGGAGAACGGTGTCGCGCAGGTCTACCTGCTCGAGGACGGCCGTGAGGTCTACGGCCCCATGAGTCTCGCCGCCCAGGAGTAGCTCCGGCTTGTAAGATCCGCCTCGAACCCACTGCCGTGACGCAGGGAAGCCGGTCCGAAGCCGGCGCTGACCCGCAACCGTAGGCCGCGTACCGCCGCGGCGAGCCGGAGCACTGCGTCGCAGGCAGACAGGCTCACCTACCCGCCGAGGTCCGCGGGTGGAGCCAGGTCTCTGCCTTGTGCTGCCGAGACTGTCCTCCACCGGGTCCCGGCCCGATCGAGGACATCAGAGATGACTGCACACCGGACTGTACGAGTGGTCCTCAGCCTGCTGGCGGGTCCCTGCTCGCGGGGACCGTCAGCACCACCGCACACGCCGAGGACGGCTTCCGCTTCTGGGGCTACTACCAGTGGACCAGCGGCCAGTGGGCTTTCTCGCAGAAGGGCGCCGACGTCGTAGTCCCCGCCGACGGCGCGGTCGAGGGCTGGCGGTTCGCCGTGGGCGGCGCGAAGCCCCGCGTACCCCGGGCGGCCGGCGACTTCACCGCGATCTGCGGCGCGACCCCGGCCGAGTCCGGTAAGAAGCGGGTCGCCCTGGTCATCGATCCGGGGACAGCTGCGGACTCCACGGGCGGTGTGGCACCTCCGCCGGCCACGGGGACCTGCGTGGTCACCGATGTGAAGGCGACCGGCGCCAAGGTCCTGGCGGCGGCCGAGCAGGTCCGGATCGAGGGTGGCCTGACCTGTGCGATCGCGGGCTTCCCGGCGAAGGGCTGTGGCGATCAGGTGAAGAACATCACCGTGCCTGCGACCGACGCGCCGGTGCAGCTGGAGATCGGCGCGGCCGTCGGAGCGGCGTCCACCCCGACGCCCACGACGACGCCTGCCGCGGGGCCGACGGCGGAGACCGACGACGGCGGAACGCCGTGGACCGGCATCATCATCGCGGCGATCGTCGTGCTGGTACTGGCGGGCGCTGGGCTCACACTGAGCCGGCGCCGCAGCGCGGGCCAGTAGGTGCGCACTGTCAATCACCTGACTCTCCCCCGGGCCTTGCACCCGGGGGCCTGGTGGTTGTGGGCGCTAGGCCTCGCAGTAGCCGCCAGCAGGACCCGCAACCCGGTACTGCTGGTTTTGATCCTCGTAATAGCCGGCTTCGTCGTCGCTGCACGTCGCGGTGACGCCCCCTGGGCCAACAGCTATGTCGCATTCCTCAAGCTGGGCCTGATGGTCATCGGCATTCGCGTAGTCCTGCAGGCTCTGCTCTCGACTCGCTCGCAGGGCAACACGCTGCTGTTCACCCTGCCGCAGATCCCTCTGCCCGATTGGGCCAACGGCGTGAAGCTCGGCGGCGAGGTGACCGCCGAGGCCCTCGTCACCGCCCTGTACGACGGGGGCCAGCTTGCGGTGATGCTGTGCTGCATAGGCGCTGCCAATGCGTTGGCCAGCCCGCGCAGATTGCTCAAGTCGTTGCCAGGGGCCCTCTATGAGATGGGCGTGGCCTGTGTGGTCGCTTTGACCTTCGCACCGCAGCTGGTCATCGACGCCCGGCGTATCCGCGCCGCCCGGCGACTCCGCGGCCGCACCCGCGGCTCCTTCCGCACCACCGCGATGCCTGTCCTCGAAGGCGCCCTCGACAGATCCGTCGAGCTAGCCGCAGCCATGGACTCCCGCGGCTACGGCCGTACTGCGCATGTGCCGCGCCGCCAGCGCCGGATCACTGGGGCATCGGTGTTGCTGGGGTTGCTCGGCATTGCATTAGGCGTCTACTCGCTGCTGACTGATGCCATGGCCTTCCCGGTGGCTGCGGCTGCCCTAGTGGTCGGGTTGCTCCTCGCCACTGGAGCAACGGCGATCGGCCATCAACGGGTGACTCGCAGCCGCTACCGTCCGGACCCCTGGGCGCTGCCGGAGTGGCTCGTCACCTGCTCCGGGGCCGTGGCCGGCGCGACGATGATCATCGCCGCCGCCCGTGGAGTGGAAGGTCTCGTGCTGCCCGGACCGCTGGTGGTTCCCCCGGTCCCGCTGCTGCCAGTGCTCGGTCTGCTGGTCGGGCTCGCTCCGGCCGTCGTGGCGCCGCCGCTGACCCGGAGCCGAGAGCTGGTGCCCGCATGATCGAGTTCGACCGGGTCACCGTCACCTACGACGGCGCCACCGAGCCGGCCGTGCGGGACGTCAGCTTCACCATCCCCGAAGGCGAACTCGCGCTGGTGATCGGCCGGACCGGCTCCGGCAAGTCCACCCTGCTGCGAACCATCAACGGGCTCGTGCCGCACTTCACCGGCGGAACCCTGGCCGGCCGCGTCCTGGTGAACGGCCGTGACACCAGGGAGTACCGCCCGCGCGACTTGGCCGACGTGGTCGGCATCGTCGGCCAGGATCCGATGGCGGGATTCGTCACCGACACGGTCGAGGACGAGCTCGCGTACAGCATGGAATCACTCGGGGTTGCCCCTGACGTGATGCGCCGCAGGGTCGAGGAGACACTCGACCTGCTGGGATTGGCCGACGTACGGGATCGGCCACTGACCTCTCTGTCGGGCGGGCAGCGGCAGCGGACCGCTATCGGTGCCGCCTTGACCTCGCACCCCGCTGTACTGGTCCTGGACGAGCCAACCTCAGCCCTGGATCCACAGGCGGCTGAGGAGGTCCTCGCTGCCTTGCAGCGGCTCGTGTACGACCTGGGCGTCACCGTCGTGATGGCCGAACACCGGCTCGAGCGGGTCATCCAGTACGCCGACCGGGTGATCGAAGTGCCAGGTGGTTCCGCACCGGTGTCCACGGGACTCCCGGTCGACCTGATGGTCACCGCACCGGTCGCACCTCCTGTGGTCGAGCTCGGCCGCCTCGCCGGGTGGTCACCGCTACCACTGTCAGTCCGGGATGCCCGGAGGGCCGCTGTGTCGCTGCGGAGTCGACTGGCCGAGTTGGCTCCCCTGCGGCAGGTCGCTGTGGAAGGCCGTGAGCTTGCTCGCTGCACCAACCTGGTTGTTGGCTACGGCAACGTCACTGCCCTGCGCGGCGTCTCCCTGACCATCAACGCCGGCGAGGTGGTCGCGCTGATGGGTCGCAACGGCGCAGGCAAATCCACCTTGCTCAACGCCCTCGTGGGACTCGTCCAGCCGCGCTCTGGCAGTGCGAGTGCGGCCGGCATGGACCCGCGCAGTACGAAGCCCAAGCAGTTGGTCAAGGCGGTTGGCCTGGTTCCTCAGGAGCCGGCAGACCTGCTCTACGCACCCACTGTGGCTGACGAGTGTGCCGCAGCGGATTCCGACTTCCGGGTGGCCGCTGGTCGCTGTCGCGCGCTGCTGGATCGTCTAGCTCCGGACATCGACGACCAGATGCATCCGCGCGACTTGTCCGAGGGGCAGCGGCTCTGCCTCGCACTGGCCGTGGTCCTCTGTGGTGCTCCCCCGCTGCTGTTGCTGGATGAGCCCACCCGAGGTCTGGACTATGGGGCGAAGCGCCGGCTCGTTGGCATCCTCCGGGAGCTTGCAGCGGATGGCCACGCGGTCGTGCTGTCGACCCATGACGTCGAGATGGTCGCTGAGGTGGCCACCCGGGTTCTGGTGCTCGCAGAGGGTGAGCTGGTCAGTG
This sequence comes from Kribbella sp., assembly GCF_035687465.1. Taxonomy (NCBI): domain Bacteria; kingdom Bacillati; phylum Actinomycetota; class Actinomycetes; order Propionibacteriales; family Kribbellaceae; genus Kribbella; species Kribbella sp. The sequence goes on along the minus strand of NZ_DASRXP010000729.1, from coordinate 24,781 downwards.
ACGGCGAGACCGCGACTGTGATCGCCGGTTCTCCTGCCTTCGCTCCGCAGGTGGCCAAGATCCTTGCTCCACTGCCGTTCCTGACTGTCGGCGAAGTCGCTGCCGCGTTGGGTCGCGCGTCATGAGACTCCTGCAACTGAAGCCCCGCAGTACTGCGACTCTGCTGCTCGCGTCGCTGGTCGGCATCCTCGCGTTCGGGTGGCCCCTGCTCTGGCAGAGCTCTCAGGGTGGCGAGTCGGCCATCGAGCACACCACCGACGCGCCCTGGCTGTTCGTGCTGTTGCTGCCGCTACTGGTGGCCGTAGTACTAGCTGAGCTGTCGGAGTCGGGCATCGACGCCAAGGTGATCTCGCTGCTCGGCATGCTCGCTGCTGTCGGAGCCGCATTGCGCGCGCTCGGCCCTGGTACTGCGGGGCTCGAGCCGGGGTTCTTCCTGCTGATCCTGGCCGGGCGTGCTTTCGGGGCCGGGTTCGGGTTCGTACTGGGGGCTGTGTCCTTGCTGGCGGGTGCGCTGATCAGCGGTGGAGTCGGGCCGTGGATGCCGTTCCAGATGTTCGCGTGCGCATGGGTGGGCTGCCTTGCCGGGCTACTGCCGCGCTTGGGCGGTCGGTTGGAGTTGCTGCTGCTTGCTGCCTACTCGCTGGCTGCCGGAGTGCTCTACGGCTTGGTGATGAACCTGTGGTTCTGGCCGTACGCCACTTTCGGCAGCGACTTCTCCTTCATCCCGGGCGACGCATTGGCGGAGAACCTGCATCGGTACTTCCTGTTCGTGGTGGCCACTTCCCTGGGGTGGGACATCCCGCGGGGCGTGCTGTGCGCAGTACTGGTGCTGTTGCTGGGGCGACCGATTCTGAACGCGTTCCGGCGGATGGCCCGCAAGGCGGCGTTCGACGTACCAGTGACCTTCGAAGCTCCTGCCGGGAGGGCAGATGGCTGAACTGATCACCGGCCCGGACGGCGCGGTCGTGGACGGCGTACTGCGGCTCGGCGCCGACGGCAGCCTCACCGTCGAGGGCTACAGCGTCCGGACGACCTCCACCCCCGCCGGCCTCCGGTACGACGTACTGACGCCCGACGGCACCGAGTTCTCCTGGACAGCACCGCGTGCCGTGGCGCAGCGGACTCTGATCCTCGGCGGAGCCCGCTCCGGCAAGTCCACCGAGGCAGAGCGGCTCCTCGCCGGCCACCCCGACACCCTGTACGTCGCGACCGGTGGCGACGGGGAATCGGACCCGGAATGGGCCGACCGCATCGCCCGTCACCGAGCGCGTCGCCCCGCCACCTGGGGGCTCGCGGAGACCATCGACCTCGTACCGCTGCTTGACTCCCCCGGCCCGCCACTGCTCGTGGACTGCCTGACCCTCTGGCTCGCCCGCACCATGGACGCCCACGACATCTGGGCCGACTCCAGCCGTGTCACCGAAGTCGAGCAGGCGATCGAAGATCTCGCCCAGGCGTGGACCAGAACCACCCGGCTAGTGGTTGCTGTCAGCAATGAAGTCGGCTCCGGCGTGGTCCCCGCCGACCCCGGCACCCGCCTCTTCCGCGACCTGATGGGCCGCCTCAACACCACCATCGCCCACTACTCCACCAGCGTCCTCCTCTGCACAGCCGGCAGAACCACCGCGCTATGAAGGACGGCGTGAAGTTGGCTGTCGGCACCCTCTCAGTGCTGCCGGTGGGAGTGCCGAGCAAGGTTGATCGGGCCGTGGCGGGGCAGGCGATGGTGCTGGCGCCGGCGGTCGGGCTGCTGTTGGGCGGGATCTCGGCTGCGGTGGTCGCCGGCGCCGATGCTCTCCGGCCGGATGCGCCGCTGCTGTCCGCGGTGCTGGGAATTGTCGTGCTGGTCGCGTTGTCCGGTGCGCTGCATCTTGATGGTCTCGCGGACTTCGCGGACGGGCTCGGTAGCCGGCGGGATCGCGAGACGATGCTGCGGATCATGAAGCAGAGCGACATCGGGCCCTTTGGCGTCGTCTCGATCGCCGGCGTCCTGCTGATCGACGTCGCGGCCCTGTCCGCCTGCATTCAGTCCGGCCACGGCTGGCAGGCCCTCCTCATCGCAACCGCCGCCAGTCGCCTCACCCTCCCCTGGTCCTGCCGCACCACCGTCCCCACCGCGCGCCCCGACGGCCTCGGCGCCATGGTCGCCTCCACAGTCCGCCCCCTCACCGCCGTCCTCCTCACCCTCCTCACGACGGGCATCGCCGGCCTCCTCCTCCGGCTCGGGAGCGCGGACCTGCAGACGATCGTCGGCGCCGGCGCAGCCGCGCTGCTAGCCGTCGTGGTCGGCCTCTCCGTCGTGCGCCGTGCCCGGAAAGCTCTCGGCGGCATCACCGGTGACGTCCTCGGCGCCGCAGTCGAGCTAGCCCTCCCTACGGCCCTCCTGGTGCTCGCTCTCACCAGCTAGATCCGGGCGGGTTGGATGTTGCCGATCCGAAGCGGTCGGTTGGTGCATTACTGTCCACTCGGACCTTTCGATGGGCAGTACGACGCGTAACGACGAGGACACATGGCGATCACATTCAGGACCCGGACAAACTGCCGAGCGGCGAAAGCCCCCGGATCCGTTATCTTTATGTAATGAACGCAAGCCGCCCGGCGCCTGGCTCACAGGCTTCGCTTCGCGAAGCCAACCGTGAGCGTGTCCTGGGGGTTGTCCGGCAGAACGGTCCGTTGACCCAGGTCGAGATCGCCGCCGCCTCCGGTCTCTCCGCCGCGACCGTGTCCAACATGGTCCGGGAACTGGACCAGGCCGGCCTGGTCGGCCTCTCCCCCAGCATCCGCAACGGGCGCCGCGCAGTACTGGTGTCGCTGGCTTCGGGTGGCGGGCTGTTGGCGGGGGTCGCGTTCGGTGAGCGTGACGTGCGGGTCGCGATCGCCTCCGACAGCCAGGAGATCCTCGCCCATCAACTGATGCCGCTGCAGGCGGACCACGTCGCGGACGACGGGATGGAGCGTGCCGCCCGCCTGCTGGCCGACCTCGCGGAGACCATCGGGGCCGGCGTCGAGGACATCGGCGCGATCGGCTTCGGACTCCCCGCCCCGGTGGACTCCGTCAGCGGCGAGGCGGGCTCCGACGCGGTCCTGCCCGGCTGGCGCGGCGTCAACGTCGCCGAGGCGATGGGCGCCCACCTGCGCGCCCCGGTCGCGCTCGACAACACCGCGAACCTCGCCGCCCTCGGCGAACTCCGCAACGGCGCCCTCCGCGGCGTCCAGCACGGCTGCTACATCAAGTTCTCGTACGGCGTGGGCGCGGGCATCGTGCTCGGCGGTGAGGTTTTCCGTGGTTCCGCCGGCACGGCAGGCGAGATCGGCCACCTGACGATCGACGAGAACGGGCCGATCTGCCGCTGCGGCAACCGCGGCTGCCTCGACACCTTCGTCGGATCCCGCGCCCTGCTCAGCTCCCTACAGTCCTCCCACGGCCCACTGAGACTCCGGGATGTCGTCACCCGCGCACTCGCCGGTGATCTCGGCTGCCGGAGAGTGATCGAGGACGCCGGCCGCCGGGTCGGTGTCGCCGTCGCGGGCCTGGTGAACCTCTTCAACCCCGAGGTGATTGTGGTCGGTGGCAAGATGGCGGAGGCCGGCGACCTGATCCTGATCCCGCTCCGGGAGGCCCTGGACCGGTGCGCGATCCCGAGCGCCGCCGCGACGGTCGAGTTACGGCCGGCTGAACTCGGTGACGAAGCGGATGTACTCGGTGCCATTCAGTTGGCGTCCGTCCTCAGCCATTCGCGGGCCACCAAGGCCGCCGTGACAAACATGTGACAAGCCAATGTCTATTTCTTGAATTCAAGCCTTGACGTCAAGGGCGGTTGTGACCTTGACTCTGGCTAGGCCTACTCGGGCCCTCACGTCAAGGAGTCGCACTATGTCCGTCTCACCAACCCGTCTTGTCGGCCTCGGCATCGCCGTCTCAGCCCTCGCCCTCTCACTGGTGGCCTGTGGGTCGGACGACGACTCCGGCGCCAGTGGCAGCGGCGGCGGCAAGAAGGTCGCCCTGCTGCTTCCGGAGTCGAAGACAGCCCGCTACGAGGCCCTCGACCGGCCGCTGTTCACCGAGGCCCTGAAGACCGCGTGTGCGGACTGCGAGCTGATCTACAGCAACGCCGACCAGGACGCCGCGAAGCAGCAGCAGCAGGCTGAGGCCGCGCTCACCCAGGGTGCCAACGTGCTGGTCCTCGACCCGGTCGACGGCAAGGCGTCCGCCGCGGTCCTCGCCGCCGCGAAGGCCCAGAACGTGCCCGTCATCGCGTACGACCGGTTCATCGAGGGCGCGAACTACTACGTCTCGTTCGAGAACGAGGCGGTCGGCAAGCTGCAGGCGCAGACCCTGATCGACACGCTGAAGGCGGCCGGCAAGACGTCCGGCAACCTCGCCATGATCAACGGCGCCCCGACCGACCCGAACGCGGCCGACTTCAAGAAGGGCGCGCACAGCGTGCTCGACTCCAGCGGCTTCAAGATCGCCGCCGAATTCGACACCCCGGACTGGAGCCCGGACAAGGCGCAGTCCTGGATGGAAGGCCAGCTGAGCGCGATCAAGAACGGTCTGGTCGGCGTGTACGCGGCCAACGACGGCACCGCCGGTGGCGCCATCGCCGCCCTCAAGGGTGGTGGCGTGACCCCGCTCCCGCCGGTCACCGGTCAGGACTCCGAGCTCGCCGCGATCCAGCGGATCGTCGCCGGCGACCAGGCGATGACGATCTACAAGGCCGTGAAGCCCCAGGCCGAGGCCGCGGCCAAGGGCGCGGTGGCCCTGGCGAACGGCGGCAAGGTCGAGTCGACCTCCGACAAGAGCGGCGTGCCGTCGACGATTCTCGACCCGGTCGCTGTCACCAAGGCGAACATCAACGACACTGTGGTGAAGGACGGCATCTACAAGGTGACCGACATCTGCACGGCGTCGTTCGCCGCCGCCTGCACCGCTGCCGGCCTCAAGTAAGTACGGCCTCAAAGCCCGCCCCGGCTGCGCTCGCCGGTCCGGATTCGTCCGGGCCGGCGGGCGCAAACCGGGGCGCAGGCCTGAAACAAGAGCCTCAGGAGGCTGATCGATGACTGTCACTCCCACTCCGACACCCATTGCGGCCGGCACGGTGCTGGCGCTACGGGGCGTCTCGAAGCGCTTCGGCGCGGTGCAGGCGCTGAAGAACATCGAACTGGACGTCCGCCCGGGCGAGGTGCTGGCCCTGGTCGGCGACAACGGCGCCGGCAAGTCGACGCTGGTGAAGACCATCGCCGGCGTCTACACCGCCGACGACGGCCAGATGGTGTTCGACGGGCAGGAAGTGCGGGTCGGCAGTCCGGCCGAGGCCCAGCAACTCGGCATCGCCACCGTCTTCCAGGACCTGGCGCTGTGCGACAACCTCGACGTGGTCGCGAACCTGTACCTCGGCAGCGAACTGCGCAAGGGTAATCTGCTCGACGAGGTCGAGATGGAGCGGTCCTCCTGGGAACTGCTCCGCCAGCTGTCTGCCAAGATCCCGAGCGTCCGGATCCCGGTGGCCAGCCTGTCGGGAGGTCAGCGGCAGACAGTCGCGATCGCCCGCAGCCTGCTCGGCCAGCCGAAGGTGGTGATGCTGGACGAACCGACCGCGGCCCTCGGCGTGGCTCAGACCGCCGAAGTGCTCAACCTGGTCGAACGGCTCCGCGAGCGTGGTCTCGCGGTGATCCTGATCAGCCACAACATGGCCGACGTGATGGCGGTCGCGGACCGGGTCGCGGTGCTGCGACTCGGCCGGAACAACGGGATCTTCACGGTCAGCGAGACCAAGACCCAGGACATCATCGCCGCCATCACCGGCGCCACGGACAACGCAGTCTCCGAGCGCGCCGCGCGCCGGACCCGTGAGGAAGGTGCCGCATCATGACCACCCCGGTCGACGGATCGAAGACCCCAGTGCAGGACACCGTCCCGGAGGCGCAAGACCCCGCGGTACTGCCGGCCGACCTGCAGGACGAGCGGCTGATCGCCAGCCGCGGCGTCAGCGGCGCGATCGCCGCGTTCACCTCCCGGCTGCGCTCCGGCGACCTGGGCTCGGTCCCGGTGGTGCTCGGGCTGATCATCATCTGGGCGGTCTTCCAGATCGCGAACAGCAACTTCCTGTCCAGCCGCAACCTGGTCAACCTGACCCTGCAGACCACCTCGGTCGGGGTCATCGCCCTCGGCATCGTCCTGGTCCTGCTGCTGGGCGAGATCGACCTCTCGATCGGTTCGGTCAGTGGCCTGGCCGCGGCGATCCTCGGTGTCACCTTCGTGAACGAGGGCTGGCCGCTCGCCCTGTCGGTGGTCGCGGGCATCGTCACCGGCGCCGTCATCGGTCTGTTCTACGGACTGCTCTACACCCGGTTCGGGGTGCCCAGCTTCGTGATCACGCTGGCCGGTCTGCTCGGTTTCCTGGGGCTGCAACTCCTGGTGCTGGGCAAGGAGGGTTCGCTGAACCTTCCGTTCGACTCGCCGATCGTCAAGTTCGCGACCCAGAGCTTCCTGTCCCCCGTCGTCTCGTACATCTTCATCGCCGTGACGGTCGCCCTCTACGCCCTGAGCCGGCTGCGGGGGCGCGGCCAGCGTCTCGCCGCAGGCCTGTCGGCTGCCCCGACGTCGATCATCGGTGTGAAGGCCGGTGCGCTGGCCGTGACGCTCCTGATCTCAGTGATCGTGCTGAACGGCGATCGCGGGATGCCGTCGATGTTCCTGCTGCTCCTCGTCCTGGTGGTCCTGACCGACATCGCCGTCCGGCGGACGCGGTGGGGCCGGTCCGTGATGGCGGTCGGCGGCAACGTCGAAGCCGCACGGCGAGCCGGTATCAACGTCCGGATGATCTACCTGACGGTGTTCGCGGCGTGCTCCACCTTCGCCGCCGTCGGTGGTCTTCTCGCCGCGGCCCGGCTGGTCGCGGTGAACCAGAGCAGCGGTGGCGGTGACACCAACCTGAACGCCATCGCGGCCGCTGTCATCGGTGGAACCAGCCTCTTCGGCGGCCGGGGTTCGGCGTACTCCGCGCTGCTCGGCGCGCTGGTGATCGTCTCGATCTCCAACGGCCTCAGCCTGCTCAGCCTGGACTCCAACGTCCGCTATATCGTGACCGCCGGCGTCCTGCTGGTCGCCGTCACGATCGACTCGCTGAGCCGCCGCAGCCGTCAGGCTCACGGCAGGGCGTAGCAGAGCCGGCGGGCCTCTGCCTGACCCCCTGCATCGGCAGGGGCCCGCCGTTCCAACCAGATCGCCCTCCCGGTGGGCAGAATGAGCCGCATGACGACTCGCAGGACGCCGATCCGGGCCCAGGCCACCACCGAGGACCAGCCGGTCACCACCCTGGAACTGTTCTTCGATCTGGTCTTCGTGTTCGCACTGACCCAGATCACCGCGCTGATGGCGCACGAGCTGACCTGGCACGGCGCGATCCGCGGCCTGCTGCTGATCGGGCTGATGTGGTGGAGCTGGATCGGTTTCTCCTGGCTCTGCAACCTGGTCAAGGCCGACGAGGGATCCATCCGGGGCGTCCTGCTCGCCGCGATGGCGGCGATGTTCGTGATCGCACTGGCCATCCCCGAGGCGTTCGACGACCTCCCCGGCGGTCTGTCCGGCCCGGTCGTGATCGCCATCGCGTACTTCGCCTTCCGGGCGATGCACCTTCTGTTGTTCTGGCTGATCGCGGACGGCGACAAGGTGCTCCGACGTACCCTCATCCGGTTCGCTCCGGGGATGCTGGCCGCGACAGCACTGCTGCTGGTCGCCTCCCAGTTCCACGGCACCACTCAGACCCTGCTGTGGGCCGCGGCCCTGGCCGCCGACTACGGCGGCACCGCCCTGATCGACGCTCGCGGCTGGCGGCTGAACTCACCTGCCCACTTCGCCGAACGGCACGGGCTGATCGTCATCATCGCGCTGGGCGAATCGATCGTGGCGATCGGCGTGGGCGTCACCGACCTGCCGATCTCCTGGCCGATCCTGGTCGCGTCCGTGCTCGGCCTGGCCGTCGCGACCGCGCTCTGGTGGATCTACTTCGACGCCACGGTCCACTACGGCGAACAGGCACTGGCCGCCGAGCCCCTGGAGACCCGGCCGAAGCTGGCCCGGGACGCCTACACCTTCCTGCACTTCCCGATGGTCGCGGGGATCGTGCTGCTGGCGCTCGGGCTCAAGAAGGTGCTCGAGTACGTCGGTGACACGAGCCACCACGACCTCGACGATCCGCTGAAGGGCGTCGGCATGTACGCCCTGTACTTCGGCGTCGTGCTGTATCTCCTGGGCCACGTGGGCTTCAAATGGCGAACCACGCATGCCCTCGGCACCTCACGACTGATCACCGCCGGCCTCTGCGTCATCGCAGTACTTGCCCTCGGCAAAGTTCCCGCGCTGGGCCAACTCGCAGTACTGACCGCTCTTCTCGTCGGTCTCGTCGCCTACGAGTCGGTCCGGTACGCCCAGGAACGTGAGGCGCTGAGGCACGGCGGTTGAGTCAGGCGGTGGCGGCGGTCAGGTCGACCTTCGGCTCCGCGAAGTGGCAGGCCGCGGCGTGGCCAGGGCCGGAGTGGGTGTGCGGGACCAGCGGTGGCTCCTGGGTCGCACAGATGTCCTCGGCCTTCCAGCAGCGGGTCCGGAACCGGCAACCGCTCGGCGGGTCGATCGGTGACGGCACGTCACCGACCAGCCGGATCCGCTCCTTCGGCGGTACGCCGCGGATGGTGCCGAGGTCGGGAGCGGCGGACAGCAGCGCCTGCGTGTACGGGTGCTGCGGAGCGCCGTAGATCTGCTCCCGCGGGCCCTGCTCGACGATCTTGCCCAGGTACATCACCGCGACCCGGTCACAGAAGTGCCGGACCACCCCGAGGTCGTGGGCGATGAAGACGAAGGCGATGCCCAGATCGCGCCGCAGGTCCTCGAGCAGGTTCATCACCTGCGCCTGGATCGACACGTCCAGGGCGCTGACCGGCTCGTCGGCGATGATCACCTCAGGCTCGACCGCGAGCGCCCGGGCGATACCGATCCGCTGGCGCTGGCCGCCGGAGAACTCGTTCGGGTACCGGTTGTGGTGCTCGGGGTTCAGGCCGACCCGCTCCAGCAACTCCTGGACGCGGTCGAGTTCCTTGCCCCTCTTGACCAGGTTGTGCACGCGCAGCGGCGTACTGATGATGTTGCTGACCGTCTGCCGCGGGTTCAGCGAGCTGTACGGGTCCTGGAAGACGATCTGCAACTGCCGCCGGAACGGGCGCAGGTCCTTCTCCTTCAACCGGGCGATATCCGTGCCCTTGAAGAGGATCTGGCCCGCCGTCGGGGTCAGCAGCCGGGTGATCATCCGGCCGGTGGTCGACTTGCCGCAGCCGGACTCGCCGACCAGACCGAGGCTGCCGCCGGGCTGCAGGTCGAAGCTCACGCCGTCGACCGCCTGGACGACCTTCCTGGTGCGGCCCAGTCCGGCCGCCTGCTTGATCGGGAAGTGCATCTTCAGGTCGCGGACCTCAAGCAAAGTTTCGCTCATATCTCCTCAGCCCTCCTCAGCCCAGTCTCGGCGCGACCTCGGCCTCGTAGATCGAGGCCTTGTCGTGCAGGTGGCAACGTGACGTGTGCGCGCCGGCACCGTCGACCGGCAGCAGCCCGGGCAGGTCGGTGGTGCAGCGCTCGCCCTTCACCCGGTCCTTGTACGGGCACCGGGGATTGAAGGAGCAACCGCTCGGCAGGCTCAGTAGGCTCGGTGGCAGGCCCTTGATCGGGCGGAGCCGCTCGTTCGCGGCCGAGACGGTCGGGATCGACTCGAGCAGCCCCCACGTGTAGGGCATCCGGGGCCGTGCCAGCACGTCCTCGGCGGTGCCGTACTCCACGCAGCGGCCCGCGTACATCACCAGGACGTCGTCGGCCATCTCGGCCACCACACCCAGGTCGTGGGTGATCAGCACGATCGCTGAGCCGAACTCCTTCTGCAGGTTGTTCAGCAGGTCCAGGATCTGCGCCTGCACCGTCACGTCGAGCGCGGTGGTCGGCTCGTCCGCGATCACCAGCTTCGGGTCGTTGACCAGGCCCATCGCGATCATCGCGCGCTGCCGCATCCCGCCGGAGAACTCGTGCGGGTACTGCTTGAACCGGCGCAGCGGGTTCGGGATGCCGACCAGGTCGAGCATCTCCAGCGCCCGCTTCTTCGCGACCTCCTTGGACACCTTGTGGTGCACCCGGTAGGCCTCGCTGATCTGGTTGCCCACCGTGTACAGCGGGTGCAGCGACGACTGCGGGTCCTGGAAGACCATCGCCACGGCGTCGCCGCGGACCTTCATCAGGTCGTGCTCGGACAGGCCGACCATCTCGTCGCCGCCGATCTGGATGGACCCGGTGATCTGGGTCCGCTTGCGGTCGTGCAGGCCCATCACGGCCATGCTGGACACCGACTTGCCCGACCCGGACTCGCCGACGATCGCCAGCGTCCGGCCCAGCGGCACGGCGTAGCTGAGACCGTTCACCGCGCTGACCACGCCGTCCGCGGTCGGGAACTTGACGGTCAGGTCCTCGACCACCAGGTACGGCGTCTCGCCGCTCGGCGTGACCGTGCTCTCCCGGCGCTCGCGGGTGGCGATGGCCGGATTGCGGCCCTCGGTGGGAACGGTGCCAGCCATACTTTCCTTCCCTCGCTCGTTCTCGGGTGTGATCACGAGAGCCTGACCCGCGGGTCGATGATGCTGTACGCGATGTCGACCAGGAAGTTCATCGCGACCAGGATGACCGAGGCAACGAGAACCGTGCCCATGATCACCGGCAGGTCGTAGTTCTGCAGGCTCTCGAGCACGAGGTTGCCCAGGCCCGGCAGGTCGAAGATCCGCTCGGTGAAGATCGCGCCGGCCAGGCTGCCGGCGATGTCCAGGCCGAAGATCGTGATCACCGGGATCAGGCCCGACCGGAGCGCGTGTTTGTAGGTGACCACCCGGTCGGACAGTCCCTTGGCCCGGGCGGTCCGGATGTAGTCCTCACTGAGGGTCTCCACCATCGAGCCCCGCGAGTACCGCGCGTACTGGGTGCAGTTGTAGACCCCGATCACCAGCCAGGGCGTCAACAGGCCGGCGAACCACTTCGCTGGATTGTCCGAGATCGGTGTGTACCCACCGCGCGGCAGGATCGGATACAGGATCGTCAGGTAGAGCGAGATCATCAGCGCGACGATGTAGTACGGCACCGAGCTGAGCACGAGGGTGCTGCTCATCAGCACCCGGTCGCCGGTGGTCCCGCGTCGCTTCGCGGCCATCGAGCCCACGAAGACACCGATGGTCAGGACCAGCACCGCGTACCCCGCGACCAGTGAGATCGTCACCGGCAGACGGGTCTTGAGCAGTTCGGTGACCGGACGGTCGCTCTTGAAGGAGAAACCGAGGCAGGGAGCCTTGCACTCCTGCACGACGCCGGCCGTCTCGAAGGTCCGTCCGGCGAAGATGCCTGCCGTGTACTCGGCGAACTGCTGCACCTTGGGTCGATCGAGATGCAGGTTCTCCCTGATCTCGTTGTAGCGCTGGGTGGTGCAGTTGCGCTCACCGCAGATCGACGCGGCAGGGTCTGTCGGCGCGACGAAGAACAGCGCGAAGGTCACGATCAGCGTGACCAGCACGACGCTGAGCGCGCTGACCAGCCGGCGCGCCACGAAGTAGAGCACGAGGTTTTCTCCTCACCGATCGGGGTGGTGACCGAACCGAGGTCCGGTCACCACCCCACCATCAGATGATCAGACTGCTAGGTGTTACCGCAGTCCGGATCAGGGCTGCTTCAGGTAGATCGAGGTGAACTCGGGCATACCCTGCGTCACGTCGTTGATGGCGTGACCGATGTTCTTGCCGACCGGGTACGCGCTGGCGCTGTAATACAGCGGCACGGCCGGCAGGTAGTTCTCCAGCAGGTTCTTGTCGAGCTTCGGCCACTCCTTCAGCTGCTCGTCCGGGCTGAGCGCCGCGATGCGGTCGATCTCGGCGTCGAGGGTCTTGTCCTGCAGCATGCCGACGCTGTTGCTCAGGTCGACGGCGTCGGACTTGAACAGCACCGGGAACCAGCTCGCACCCGATGGCCAGTCGGAGCACCAGCCGGAGGGGCCCTGACCGATGTTCACCGGGGCCTTGGTGTCGTTGCGCAGGGTGCGGATCTTGGCCTTCGAGACGCCGATCGCCTTCACCTTGAAGCCCGCGGCGGTGTACACCTGTGTCCGCAGCTGGTTGACCTGGTTCGCGATCTTGTCGTCGTTGGAGTAGTACCAGCTGAGCTCGAAGTTCTCCTTGCCGAGGTCCTTGAGCTTGCCCTTGATCTCCTGCGCGACGGCCGGGTCGTCCGCGCCCTTGCCGGTGCCGTTGAGGCCCGGGAGCTCGTACTTCTCGTAACCGGGAACGGCCGGCGGCAGGATCGTGGACGCCGGGATCGCGCTGTCCGGGGTCAGACCCGCGACCTTCCGCCAGGTTTCGAACGGGTAGGCCTGGGCGACCAGTTGCCGGACCTCGAGCGGGATCTTCCGGGTGTCCAGACCCCACAGGTAGGTGCAGGGCTGCTGACCCTTGATGATCTGGCTCTGGTCCTTGACCTCGGGGACGAGGCTGGAGTCCAGGTCGGTGTAGTTCAGCGTGTTCGCGTCCGGACCGGAGCTGGCCAGCACCTGACGCTGCACCTTGAGCAGGTCCTGGGAGAACTTGAAGTCCCAGCCGTCCGGGTACTGGTGCCGGACCGGGTCGGTGTTCGGGTCCCAGTTCGGGTTCTTGGTGAGCTTGAGCTCCGAGCCCTGCTGGTACGACGCGACCTGGTACGGGCCGGTCGTCATCGGCTTCTGCTCGTAGTTCTTCTGGGTGTCCTTGGCCTTCGGGATCGGCGTGAACACCGGGAAGGCGGCGTAGTACGGCAGGTCGTCGAACTTCTTCGCCAGGTGGATGATCAGGGTGCTCTCATCCGGCGTCTCGACCCCGGAGTAGTTGTCGCCGCTCTCGTACGGGCCGTGGTATTTGTCGCCGTCCTTGAAGAACTGCTTCTGGTACGTCGGGCCCGCGTCGTACAGCTCGGTGGCGAAGGACCGCTTGATCGCGTAGGCGTAGTCGGCGGCCTTGACCGGGCTGCCGTCGTTGTATTTGATGCCCTGCTTGAGCTTGAAGGTCCAGGTCAGGCCGTCGGCCGACCGGGTGCCCAGGTCCTCGGCGAGGTCGGGAACCAGGATCGGCTTGCCGGTCTTGTCATCCAGCTTGTACTGCGTCAGCGAGCGGTACATCAGCTTGCTGATCTGCATGCCGTCGACGAAGTAGGTGTTCGTCGGGTCGAACGTGTCCGGCGTGACGTCGGACAGGACAGTGACCGTGCCACCCTTCTTGGCGCCTTCGATCTCCGGCGCCGGGCCCTTCAGGGTCGGGTCCGTGGCCTTCACCTGGGCCGTGCCGGCGTCGCCCGTGTTGCCGCCGCTGTTGCTGTTCGACGACGGGCTGCCGCAGGCCGCAACGGCCAGCATGACCGTTGCCGCGACCGCGGTGATCCGTTTCCACTGCATTGTCGTATTTCTCCTTTTCTGCCGCTGGGGCAACGCCGGGCTACCGGCGAGTCTTGGGGTCGAAGGCGTCGCGCACGGCATCGCCGAGCAACGCGAGGGCAAGGACCAGGACCGTGATCCCCAGCACGGGGAGCCACAGGTAGAGGGGGTCGGCCTTGAACCAGTTGGTCGCGGTCGCGATGGTCTGGCCCCACGACGGTTTCGGCTCGATCAGGCCCACCCCGAGGAAGGACAGGCCCGCCTCCGCGGTCACGTACGCGGGCAGTGCCAGCGAGGCCGAGATCACGATCGGTGCGACCAGGTTCGGCAGCAGCTCCTTGAAGAGCACCTGCCGGGTCGGCACCCCGATCGCCTTCGCGGCCAGCACGAACTCCCGCTCGCGCAGCGACAGCACCTCGCCGCGGATGATCCGGGCCAGGCCGGCCCAGCCGAAGAACGAGAGCACGAAGATCAGCACGTAGAACCGGGTCGAGGCCTGCTCGTCGGGCGTCAGGTTGAACGAACCACCGCGCATCGACTCGACGATCGGCACCAGCGCGATCGCGAACAGCAGGTACGGCAGGCTCAGCACGAAGTCGATCACCCAGGAGATCAGCCGGTCGACCCAGCCGCCGAGGAAGCCGGCCAGCAGGCCCATCACCACGCCGACGACGGTGCCGAACAGGGTGGCCACGAACGCCACGATCAGCGACGGCTGCGCGCCATAGACCCAGCGGGCGAAGTTGTCCCGACCGGTCTTCGGCTCGACGCCGAACCAGTGGTCGGCGTTGATGCCGATCGTCGGGAAGCCGTACTCGTCGACCAGGTCGGTGTGGAAGGTGCTGATGTCGCCACCCTCGATCTTGGTCAGCAGCGGCGCGAACACCGCGATCAGGATGAAGAACAGCACGATGCCCGCACAGGTCATCGCGAGCTTGTCCTTGCGGAGCCGATCGATGGCGATCCGGGTCGGGGATTTTCCGTGGGCGACAGAGGCCTCGCGAACCGGCTCAGCCGATGCCGGGTGGTCCTCGACACCTACGGTCGAGTCGGGTGACCCAATACTCATTCGCGCTCCGTCAAATCTGTCAGCAGGATTCCGGTGCCGGACCCCGGCAGCGGTGTCGCTCGTGCCGAGCCTTTGCAGCTAGGTGCAATCTCGCCATATCCACTTGACAGATCGGCGAGACGGCCGCGCGCTAGCCTGCCCGACACCTTCACACCAAGCCAGCGGAGTGCACAAATCGTTACCGGAGTGCGGACAGGACCGGAACAAAACCCCCAAATCGTCACCGAGTGCGATCAGGGAGACGCGAAACGCGGCGGCACAGCGCCGTCAGTGGCCATATTGTGCCAAAATGTCACCGACTGTGAAGGGACTTCAGCAGCCGGTCGCCGACTACATCCCGTGATCGATCCTCGTCAGCTGGCGCCTGATCTCGGTCGCTCCCTCGATGTCGTCGGTGCGGACGGCCTCCTCGAGGGCAGCCCCGAAGACCTGCCTGGCCCTGTCAGCCCGGCCGGACGCCAGCTCGAGCCGGGCCTGAGCAGTCGCGTAGACAAGCTGCCCGGAGGGATCGGGGCGGAGTTCGAAGACCGTGGCAGCCCGGCTGAGCAGCTCGCGGGCCCGTTCCGGCCGCCCCAGCTCGGCCTGCAAGTGGGCCTCGATGGCGTCGACGTGCGCGCCACCCAGCTCATCCCCCAGCTCATCGACAGTCTCGCGAGCCTCCTGAACGACCTCGGTGGCCTCGGCCAGCCGGGCGGGATCCTCGAGCAGCACTCGCGCCAGCAGCACCAGGCGGATCGCCCTCAGCCGGCTGCCCGGCGGACTGAGCTCCACCGCCTGCCGGCGGGGTACCGCCGCCTCCCCCATCCGTCCCAGGGAATGCAGTGCGGACGCGATGTGGTCGAGGCCCCTAGCGCGGGAACCCTCCGCCTCCGGGTTCGCGTCGACGATGCGGAGGATCTCCTCGCCGACCTCGAAGGTCCGTTCGAAATGTCCGAGCGACGCCTCGATCCACGCGACCTGGGCCAGTGCCGCGATCAGAAGTTCCGTCACTCCGGCCCGCTGTGCCGAGCGCAGGCTCCGATCGGCCACGGCGACAAGCTCGGCATTGCCCACGTGGCTTTGGGCCAGGGCGCCGAACACGGCGCGATCAAGCTCGGCCTCGAGGGCCGTTTCGCCGGCCGCGACGACCGCGTTCCGGGCGAGCTCCAGCACCTCCTTCCGGACCTCACGGTTGTCCCGGACCGCCAGATATCCGTTGAAGCGGATCGCCAGCTGACCGGCGATCTCGGGCCAGTCACGCACCGCCAACCGCACCGCTGCGTGCACCACCGAAGTTGCGTCGTCCAGCCACGCCGCACCTCCGGCTGCCTCGGCCTCGGCGGCGGGTAGCTCCATACTGTCGACCTCGTCGAGCGGGACGTAGACAATGATCCCGTGGTTGACCTGCCCGTCCGCGATGGTCAGCAGGCGAAGGACCGTACCCAGGTAGTTCTGTTCGGCCTCCCGCCGCTCTTCCGCCGCCAGCTGGGCGAGACGCTCGGCCGCATAGGCGCGGACCAGATTGTGGAGGCTGTAGGTGGCCGGCTCCAGACGGCTGAGCTGGACCAGCCCTAGAGCTACCAGACTGTCCAGAGCGATGCGAGATTCGTCTTCCGAGATGCCAAGCAGAGGTGCCGCTGTCCAGGCAGGGAACTCGTCCGCGCCGATCAAGGCCAGCCGGGCGAAGAGGTGGTCAGCAGCGGGGGTGGCGACCCGGAGGGTGACCTCAAGGCTGGCCCGAACCGCGCGATCCCCCGCGACGAGGTAGTCGAGCCGCTGGACGTCGTCTGCGAGGGCTTTGGCGACGTCGAGGACATCCTCGCCGGCCAGCGCCAGACGCGCTCCCACGATGCGCAGCGCCAGCGGCAGCCCGACACAGTGCCGGACCACCTCGGTCAGGTCGTCGGCGACGACGCCGGACAGCTTGCCCAGCAACTCCGCGCTGGTCTCCTCGGTCAGTGGCAGGATCTCGCGGTGGGTAGCGTCCTCCAGACCCAGAATCGGCCGGCGGGCCGTGACGACGACACCGCAGCGCCCATCGGCCGGCAGCAGCGGCCGCAGTTGCGCGGCGTCGACAACGTCGTCGAAGACCAGGAGTACGGACTTGCCGGCCAGACGGCTGCGCAGTAAGGAAGCCCGTTCCTCCAGCGAGTCCGGCATGGTCTGTCCGTCCACACCGAGCGACCGCAGTAGCCGCCCAGCAACAACCCTCGGCGGCAGCGCGTCCCCGTTCACGTCCTGCAGCCGGGCAAACAACTGCCCGCCCGGGTACTGCGCAGCCAGCGTGTGCCCCAACCGGATTGCGGCAGCCGACTTCCCAGTCCCAGCCGCCCCATACAGACAGACAACAGCCGGTACGCCGTCCGGCCGACCTCCGCGAGTCAGCTCAGCCGACAGCTCCTCCAGTACTGCGTCCCGTCCGACAAGCACGCCGATATCCGCCGGGAGCTCCCGTGGCCCGGCTGAGAACTCGGTGTGGTCCAGCGAGTCGTCCTGCCGCAGGATCGCCACCTGCAGCTCTCGCACCTCCGCACCCGGCTCTACTCCCAGTTCCTCATCCAGATGCCGGGCGAGATCCGCATAAACCGCGAGAGCGTCTGTCTGACGCCCCGAGCGGTACAGCGCCAGCATCCGGGTGGCAGCCAGCGTCTCCCGGGTCGGCTGTAGCGCTGTCAGCTCCGCCAGCTCTGGCAGCAATTCCTGGTGCCGCCCGAGAGCGAGCTCAGTGGTCAGGCGAAGTTCCTGAGCGGCCCATCGGGATTCGTCGAGTCCCCCGCACAGGCGTCGGCGTACGTCCTCTGAGGCGACGTCCGCCAGAGCATGGCCGCGCCAGAGGGCCAGGGCGTCGACCAGTAGCTTGCGGCGTTGCTCCAGATCCTCCAGCGGCTTGGCCTGCTCGACCAACGACATGAACCGCTCAATGTCCGTGCGCCCGGGCGGCACTGCAATGGCGTAGCCGTGGGGGCCAATGGTGAGTTGACTCTCTCCTGCAGCAAGGACACCGCGCAGACGCGAGGCATAGACCTGCAGAGCTCGCTTGGGATGTCCAGGCAGCTTGTCCGGCCACAGCAGCTCGATCAACCGCTCGGCCGGCACAGCCTTGCCCGGCTCCAGCAACAAGACAGCGAGCAGCAACCTCTCCTGGCGCCGCTTCAGCTCCACCTGCTGGCCGGCCGACCAGATCTGCACGGAGCCCAGCAAGAGGAATTCCACGGCCGCAGCGTACTGGTCAGCTCTCGCGCACGTGCACGGTCACGAACGGAGGTTTGACCACCTCGAACGCCTCCTGCCGACCGCGAATGTCCACGGCCACCTGGTCGCCCTCCTTCACCCCCGCCTCCAGCAGCGCCAGGGCGATGCCCTTCTTCAGCGTCGGCGAGAACGTGCCGGACGTCACCTCGCCCAGCTTGCTGCCGGCCGGATCCACGACGGTCATGTGCGGACGGGGAATCCCCCGGCCGACCGCACGCAGACCGCGGAGGATCCAGGCGGGCCCGGCCTCCTTCTCCGCCCGCAGAGCCGCATCGCCCCAGAAGTGCTCCTTCTTCCAGCCGACGGCCCAGCCGGACCGCGCCTGCACGGGCGTGATGTCCAGCGAGATGTCCTGGCCGTGCAGCGGGTAGCCCATCTCGGTCCGCAGGGTGTCACGCGCGCCCAGTCCGGCCGGGACGATCCCGTACTTCTCCCCTGCCGCCAGCAGCGCGTCGAACACGGCCACAGCGGCCTCGTTCGGTACGACGAGCTCGTACCCGCGTTCCCCGGTGTAACCCGTGCGGCAGACGACGACCGGAGTACCGGCGTAGTCAGCGACGGCGAAGGACATGTAGTCGTGGCCGGTCGGCAGCCCGATCGCGGCGACCACCTCATCGCTGTCGGTCCCCTGGACGGCCAGGATCGCGTAGTCGTCATGTGTATTGGTGACGACCACTCCGTCCGGCGCCTCGGCCTGCAGTCGGCGGACCACCTCGGCCGTGTTCGCGGCATTGGGAATCAGGAACACATCGTCATCGGCATGCAGATACGCGATCAGGTCGTCCACCACGCCGCCGTTCTCGGCACAGCACAGCGTGTACTGCGCCTGGCCGGGGGCGATCTTGCCCAGGTCGTTCGTCAGACAGGAGTTCACGTACGCCGCCGCGCCCGGTCCCTTGACGGTCGCCTTGCCCAGGTGACTCACGTCGAACACGCCGACGGTGGTCCGGACGGCGGTGTGCTCCGCCACCACCCCGCTGTACTCCAGCGGCATCTCCCAGCCACCGAACTCGGCGAACTTCGCGCCGAGTGTGACGTGCCGCTCATGCAACGGGGACTTCTTCAGGACGGGGGACTCAGTCATGCAGCGGAACTTACCGGACGCGTAGCATGCGAAGGCAGTATTCACGTACCGTCACGACCGGCACATTGCCATCCGGTCAAGGAGGACTGAGGATTTCGTGAGCACCATCACCCTGAGCAAGTCCGATGCGGCAGGCGTCAAGACCGACGTCGTGGTCATCGGCGTGGTCAAACTCGACGGCGGCGTCACCCTGCCCGCCGGCACCGAGTCGCTGAACGCCGCGTACGGCGGGAAGCTGGTGGAGGTGCTGTCCGCTCTAGGCGCCACCGGCAAGGCCGGTGAGGTGACCAAGGTGCCCGGGCCGAAGCCGGGCAAGTCGGCCACCCTGATCGCCGTCGGCCTCGGCAGCGCCCCCGACGGCGCGCTGAAGACCGAGGACCTGCGCACCGCCGCCGGGATCGGCGTCCGCGCCGCCAAGACCGCCCAGTCGATCGCCTTCGCGCTGCCGACGCCGGATGCCGAGTGCGTCCGGGCGGTCGCCGAGGGCGCGCTGATCGGCCGGTACTCGTTCAACGCCTACAAGTCCGAGGCGACCGACGACGTACCGGGCAACCTGACCGTGCTGACCGACCTGGCCCGCAGCAAGGAGGCCAAGGCCGCACTCGAGCGCGCCGAGATCGTCGCCGACGCCGTCCACCAGGTGCGCGACTGGGTGAACACTCCCCCGTCCGACCTGCACCCGACCGAGTTCGCGGAGCACGTGCAGAAGCTCGCCAAGGACCACGGCGTCAAGGTCGAGGTGCTGGACGAGAAGGCTCTGGCCAAGGGCGGGTACGGCGGCATCCTCGGCGTCGGCCAGGGGTCCACCAACCCGCCGCGGCTGATCCGCCTCACCTACACCCCCCGCAAGCCGGTGACGCACCTGGCCTTCGTCGGCAAGGGCATCACCTTCGACTCCGGCGGCCTGTCGCTGAAGACCGCCAGCGGCATGATCAGCATGAAGGCCGACATGGCCGGCGCCGCCGCGGTGGTCGGCGCCACGATCGCGATCGCGCGGCTCGGCCTCCCGGTCCAGATCACCACGTACGCCGCGATGGCGGAGAACATGCCGTCCGGTTCGGCCGCGCGCCCGTCCGACGTCCTCACCATGTACGGCGGGAAGACCGTCGAGGTGCTCAACACCGACGCGGAGGGCCGACTGGTTCTCGGCGACGCGCTGGTCCGGGCCTCCGAGGACCACCCCGACCTGATCGTCGACGTGGCCACCCTGACCGGCGCCTGTGTCGTTGCCCTCGGCACCAAGGTCGCCGGCGCCTTCGCGAACTCCGACACCGCCCGGGACCGGGTCGTCGACGCCGCGGTGATCGCGGGTGAGGCGATGTGGCCGCTGCCCGTTCCCTCGGAGATGCTGGACAAGCTGCGCTCGCACTCCAAGGTCGCGGACCTGGCGAACATCACCGGTGAGCCCTGGGGCGGCGCGCTCGCGGCCGCGGCCTTCCTCGGCGATTTCGTTGCTGACGGCATCGACTGGGTGCACCTGGACGTGGCCGGCCCAGCGTTCAACGACGGCGGCGCGTCCGGTTACACCTCCAACGGCGGCACCGGGTACTCCGTCCGCACGCTGGTGGAGCTGGCCGCCTCAGCGACCTGAGCCGTAGCGGATCTCGAGCATCGTGCAGCCTTCGTCGGTGCGGTACGGGCCATGCGGCATTCCCGGCCGCCTGGACGCGTAGTCGCCGCTGGCGAAGGTCTGCCCGAGGCTGAGATCCGTCAACGAGCCCTCGAGCAGATAGACCTCCTCGAAGTACTCGTGCCGGATCACGTCCTCGCCCGAAACGGTTCCCGGCGCCCAGCGCGCCACCCTGGTCAGCGTCCCGTCCCCTGGATCCTGACTCAGCACCCGCTGGCTGATGCCAGCGTCATCCACGGTCCACGGCACATCGCCGGTGGCGAAGAACTCATGCTCTGTTTTCATGGTTAGTCCCAGGCCTCGGCGAGCCGCTCCACGGAGTACAGGATCTTGCTGGTGACGCCGCGCGGATCGGTCAGCTCGACCCGCCAGGCGTCCGCGAACTGGTCGACGCCCGCGATCATCGGGATCGTCCCGCTCAGCAGCACCGTCCCCGGCCGCAGCCTGTCCCCCAGCTCCTTCACCCAGTACGCCGGGGGCAGCAACTGCGCGAGCGTGCCGTCCTGGATGAGCTGTTCCTCCGCGCCATGCCGGACCCACGCCTTCAGGGTGAAGTCGTCCAGCTCGTCCTCGATGTCGCGCAACGGCCAGGCGACATCGCCGAGCAGATCCGGGGCGGACTGCTTGCTCCAGGCGACACCGTGCACCTCGAGCGCCCGGTCGGTGTGATCGCAGGCCGCCGTCAGCAGCAGATCGTCCGGGCCATCGCCCACGACCAGCGCCCACTCCGCCTCACCTGACGTCTTGCCGTGCGCGACCTGGACGACCTCCGGCCGCCCGACGAGCGACGCGGACAGCGGGTAGAGCGTGGGGATCCGGTTCGGCGCCGGGACCCCCAGTTCGGCGAGCTCGTCCACGTGGTGCTGCACCTGCTCGGTGTCGCGGCCGGCGTACCCGGCGTTGAGCGCATAACGGACGGCGATCTCGCGCTCACCGCCGTCGGGCAGTGTGAAATGCAGGATCTGTGTCACAGGAAGAACCTCCGCCGATTGTCAGTCATCGCTTGCGTGAACACGCTGTATACAGCAAGTATGGAGCATTCCCCGCTAGGAGGTCCACCCGATGTCCACGCCCACTGCCCCCGCGCCCGCCTCATCGGCAGTCCCCGCAGACCGGCGCAGCCTGTATCGGCCGCAAGCGGGTGCTGGTCGCCACCTTGCTGCTGATCGGCGTGGCCACCTTCTTCATCGGATTGCTGCCGACCCACGCCCAGGCCGGCGCCCTGGCTCCGACGCTGCTGGTGTTCCTGCGCTTCGTCCAGGGCGTCGGTGTGGGCGGCGAATGGGGTGGCGCCGTCCTGCTGAGCAGCGAGTTCAGTCAGGCCGGGCAGCGGGGGTTCTGGGCCTCGGCCGCGCAGGTCGGACCGCCGCTGGGCACGCTGATGGCGAACGGAGTGCTCGCGGTTCTCGCCGGCCTGCTCTCCGAGGACGCGTTCCTGAGCTGGGGTTGGCGGATCGCGTTCCTGTTGTCCGCAGTACTGGTCGCGTTCGGGCTGCGACTCGGCCGCGCAGTACAGGACGACGACGCGGTCAGCCCTGCATGAATCAGCCCTGCATGAGGATTGAGCCGGTGGTGTCGAGGTGGCGGAGGATCGCCGCCTCGGCCGCCGCCGCGTCCCCCGAGGCGAGTCCGTCGACGATGGCCTGGTGCTCGACCAGCACGTCCTGTCGCCGGGTTGCCTTGCGCTGCAGGGCTACCACACCAAGCAGGACGTGCCGGGCCCGCAAGCTGTCGTACAGCCGGCCGAGTACGGAGTTGCCCCCTGCAGCGACCAGCAGGGCGTGGAACTGGCTGTCCAGCTCGATGAACTCCTTGGCGTCGCCCTTGTCGACGATGGCCCGCTGCTGCGCCAGTACTGCGGACATCGGCTCGACCGGGGCATCGCCGGAGGCCAGGCAGGTGGTTGCCGCCCAGCTCTCGATCACCCCGCGCGCCTGCATCATCTCGGCGATCTCCCGGCCCGGCACCGGCGCGACGAACGCGCCGCGATGCGGGACCAGCTGGACCAGGTCCTCAGCCGCAAGCATCAGCAGCGCCTCTCGGACCGGAGTACGGGAGATGCCGACCTCGGTCGCGACGGCCTGCTCGTTGATGAAGGTGCCGGAGACCGCGGGGTCGCTGAGCACGGTCCGCCGCAGGTACTGGTAGGCGCGGTCACGGCCGGAGTCCCCACTCAATTGCATACTAAATGTATACAGCCTTGGAGGGTTCATGACATCTCTACGAGTCGCCGCCGCCCAGATCGGCGCCGGTCCCGATCCTGTGGCCAATCTAGCCACCGCCACCGACGCCGTACGCCGAGCCGCCGCCGCGGGGGCTGAGCTGGTCGCGCTCCCGGAGGCCACGCTCGCCGCGTTCGGCACCGACCTGCGAGCGGTCGCGGAACCGTTGGACGGGCCGTTCGCGACTGGCCTGCGCAAGGTGGCCGCCGAACTCGGGGTCGTCGTCATCGCGGGACTCTTCGAGCCGGCCTCCGACGGACGGGTCCACAACACCCTGCTGGCGACCGGCCCGGACGTCGAGACGTCGTACCGCAAGATCCACCTGTACGACGCCTTCGGTTCGCGCGAGTCAGACCTGGTTGCTCCCGGCAATGAGCTGGTGACCTTCGAACTGCGAGGCCTCACCGTCGGCCTCGCCACCTGCTACGACCTGCGGTTCGCGGCCCAGTTCACCGAACTCGGCCGGGCCGGGGCCCACCTCATCGTCGTACCGGCGTCCTGGGGCGCAGGTCCCGGCAAGGAAGAACAGTGGGATCTCCTGACCAGAGCCCGGGCCGCCGACGCCCAGTCCTGGCTCCTCGCCTGCGACCAGCCCTGGACCCCACCCACCGGCAGCGATCCCCTGGGCATCGGCCGAAGCGTCCTAGCCGACCCCCTCGGCCGCATCAGCACTCGCCTGGCGGCCGCCCCCGACATTCTCCTTGCCACCGTCAACGACACGCTCCCCAGCACGACCCGGGAAAGCGTCCCCATCCTCTAGCCGGAGCAGAAGCTCAGGCGAGGCCGTTCTTCTTCTGGCGGGCGTTGTACTCGCGCATCCGGGGCGGATAGCCGACGACGGCCGCGTCGTAGGAGGGGACGCCCATCTTGTTGGCGAAGTTGTGGGCCCACTGGACCGAGGGGACGCGGCGGCGGGTCCATTCACCGTCGATGGCGACCAGCAGCAGGGTGTAGTCGGTCACCGCCGTCTTAGGCTCGACGAACCCCTCGACGCCCTGCCGCGTCTGGGCAAACTCCCTCAGGTGCGCCTGGTCGGGGTTGTCCGACTTACGCATCGTGCCCGGCTTCTGCCGGCGACCGAACCACTTCATGCAGACAGTGTCCACTATCCCCGCAAGTCGGGCGACGAGCCCGGGAGCGACTGTGGTGGGCTTCGGTGACAAGATGACGCCGGGCCGGAACTCCGCGATCCGGGGGCCGCCCGCCGACCTGTAGACCACGGAGGAACCTGTGACCAACCCTGCAGACAGCACCCAGACCTTTGACCTGCTGATCCTCGGCGGTGGCAGCGGTGGCTATGCGGCCGCGCTGCGGGCCGCGACCCTGGGTCTGTCGGTGGCTCTGGTGGAGAAGGACAAGGTCGGCGGCACCTGCCTGCACCGCGGCTGCATCCCGACCAAGGCGCTGCTGCACGCGGCCGAGGTGGCCGACTCGGCGCGCGAGGGCGAGCAGTTCGGCGTCCGGACCACGCTCGAGGGCGTCGACATGGGCGGCGTGAACAAGTACAAGGACGGTGTGGTCGACCGGCTCTTCAAGGGCCTGCAGGGCCAGATCAAGGCCCGCGGTATCACCACGATCGAGGGCGAGGGACGGCTCACGTCCCCGACGACGGTCGCGGTGAACGGTACGACGTACACCGGCAAGAACGTCATCATCGCGTCCGGCTCCTACTCGCGCTCGCTGCCGGGTCTGGAACTCGACGGCAACCGGGTGATCGCCAGCGAGCACGCCCTGACCCTCGACCGGGTACCCGAGTCCGCGGTGATCCTCGGCGGCGGCGTGATCGGCGTCGAGTTCGCCAGCGCCTGGACCTCGTTCGGTACCAAGGTGACGATCGTCGAGGCACTCCCCCGGCTGGTCCCGGCCGAGGACGCCGACTGCAGCAAGACGCTGGAGCGGGCGTTCCGCAAGCGCAAGATCGCCTTCAAGACCGGTACGTCGTTCGAGTCGGTCGACACCGGAGACAACGGGGTGCGTGTCACCGTCGCCGGCGGTGAGGTGATCGAGGCCGAACTGCTGCTGGTCGCCGTCGGCCGCGGCCCGAACACCTCCGGCCTCGGCTACGAGGAGGTCGGCGTC
>NZ_DASRXP010000728.1:0-6609 GCF_035687465.1 Kribbella sp. | reverse complement strand
GAGGTGATCGCGGAATCCAGCAGAGCTTCCTGGAGGGGCCGCAGTTCCTCGACGTCCTCCGGCGTCCGGCGCCAGCGTGCCTCCGGGCGACGGCGCAACGCCCCGAGCCCGCTGCACGGCACATCCGCTAGCACCCGGTCGTACGAGCCCTCCGGCCAAGTCGGCTTGGTCCCGTCGCCCACAAGGACCTGGTGATCGCCCGGCACCGCACGCAGGTTGGACCGGACCAACTCGGCCCGATGCTTGAGCGGCTCGACGGCGGTGAGAGTGCCTTCCCGCTGATTCACCAGCGCCGCGAGAAGAGCGGATTTGCCGCCTGGACCCGCGCAAAGGTCGAGCCAGCTCGCGTCTGTACCTTCGAGCGGAGCGGTTGCGAGTGCGATGGCGACCAGTTGCGAACCCTCGTCCTGAACACCGGCCCGCCCAGTGGCGACCGCCTGGATCCGGCCGGGATCACCTCCGCCTTGCAGGACAGCGGCGTACGGCGACCACTTGGCCCGGGTGGCTCCGGCCTCGACCAGCTCATCCAATTCCGCTAGCCCCGGCCGCGCCACCAACGTCACCTTCGCCGGCTCGTTATCCGCATCCAGCAGGTCTTCCAGAGCGCTTGCGTCCGAATCGGCGCGGGGCCTGCCCCCGGGTTCTTCGGACGCAAGCTCGGACGCAAGGGAGTTGGCGAAGGCGTCGATCACCCAGCGGGGGTGGGCTTTGGCGATGGCCAGGTGGCCGAACGGGTCCTGGTCGAAAGGCGGTGCGACGGTGGCGATCCACTGGTCGAGCGTCCGCTGGCTGACCTTGCGGAGTACGGCGTTGACCAGGCCGCTGCGGCTCTGCCCGACCTCGGACCGGGTAAGGGTCACCATCTCGCTGACCGCGGCGTACGAGTCGACTCGCATGCGGAGCAACTGGTGCGCGCCGAGGCGGAGCAGGTCGAGGAGTTCCGGATCCAGCTCGGCCAGTGGACGGGACACGCTGCGCGCTAGGAGTGCGTCGTACGTGCCCTGCCAGCGGAGGGTGCCGTGCACGAGTTCTGTGCAGAAGGCGGCGTCGCGGCCACTCAGGCGCTGGTCGCGGAGGGCCTTGTTGAGGGCGAGGTTCGCGTACCCGTCCTCGCCGTTGACCTGCCGGATCACCCGGTAGGCGACCTGGCGGACCTTGTCGGGACGGCGTTGCGGAGCGCGGTTGCGAGGACTGCGGTCGCTCACTCGTGGCCCAGACGATCTTCGGCGGTGATGCGGACGCCACGCGCCCAGTCGGCCGCTGCCATCGGCTTCTTGCCCTGCGGCTGAACCGTGACGAGCTCGATCGCCTTGCTGCCGGTGCCGACAGTGACTGTGGATTTGGTGGTGTGGAGCTCGCCCGGCTTGAGTTCTTCGTCGGTGAGGTTGACCTCGAGGACCTTGAGCCGCTCGCCGCGGAAGGTGGTCCAGGCGCCAGGGGCCGGGTTGCAGCCGCGGACCAGGCGATCGACTCGCTGGGCAGGTGCGGTGAGGTCCAGCTCGGCGTCCTCGACCGTGAGCTTCGGCGCGATGGTGATCCCGTCGGCCGGCTGCTCGCGGGCTTCGAGCACGCCCGCCTCGATCCCGTCGAGCGTGTCGACCAGGAGCTTGGCGCCGGACTCCGCGAGCCTGGTCAGAAGATCCCCAGCAGTGTCCTTGGGACCGATCCGCTCAGTCAGTACGCCGTACACGGGGCCGGCGTCGAGCGCCTTGACGATGCGGAACGTACTCGCCCCGGTGACGTCGTCGCCGCCGATGATCGAGTGCTGGACCGGGGCGGCCCCGCGCCACGCGGGCAGAACGGAGAAGTGCAGGTTGATCCAGCCGTGCGGCGGGATGTCCAACGCTGCCTGCGGCAACAACCCGCCATAGGCGACGACGGGGCAACAATCCGGCGCGATCTCGCGAAGCCTGGCGAGGAACTCGGGATCACTCGGCTTGACCGGCTTCAGTACCTCGACGCCGAGCTCTTCGGCGTACTCGGCGACCGGTGAGGCGACCAGCTTGCGCCCGCGGCCGGCCGGTGCGTCGGGACGGGTGACGACGGCGACCAACTCGTGGCGGCTGGCAACGATCGCCTTCAGCGCGGTGACGGACACCTCGGGGGTGCCGGCGAACACGACTCTCACAGGCCCAGTCCGTTCATCGGGTGCGGGGAGACCTTGAGCTGTGGCGGACCGCCGAGGCCGGACCACTCCGCCTCCCGGATCGCCTTCATCGCGGCCTTGCGGGTCTCCTTGTCCAGCCGGTCCACGAACAGTACGCCGTCCAGGTGGTCCGTCTCGTGCTGGATGCACCGGGCGAGCAGGTCCGAGCCCTCGATCACCACCGGTTCGCCGTACATGTTGAAGCCACTGGCGATGACGGACTGGGCGCGGATGCAGTCGAAGGTGAGTCCCGGGAGCGAGAGGCAGCCCTCAGGTCCGAACTGCTCGTCGGTGGACAAGCTGAGCTCGGGGTTCACCAGGTGGCCGAGTACGTCGTCGACGAAGTACGTGAAGACGCGCAGGCCGACGCCGATCTGGGGCGCGGCCAGACCACGGCCGGGCGCGGCCTGCATGGTGTCGGTGAGGTCGGCGACCAGGCGGCGCAACTCGGCGTCGAAGTCGACGACCGGGTCGGCCTTGGTGATCAGAACGGGGTCACCGAAAAGACGGATGGGTTGGACCGACACGCAAACTCCACAGCACTCACCGAAAGGGGGACCGCCCAAGTCTAGTGGTCCCCTCCGGCACCCCCACTCCCCTGTCCTTGACTGCTGAGGGTGATGGGGGGACTGCCCATTGTTGCCACAAGCACGTACTGTGGTCCCAGGCGTACCTACAGTCACTACCGTCACACGCCCAACGGGAGACCACCATGCCCACAGCGACACGGGGGGCAGCAGCACTGATCCTCCTGGGTGCCTTGCTCGCGCAAGCACCCCTGGCGGGAACTGCCTCCGCCTATCTACCGCCGGAACCTTCCGGTCCTTCTGTTCCCCCATCGACCACGTCCAGCCCGCCGACAGTCAGCCCGACTGCGGCTCCGACCGCGGTTCCTACTGCGGCGCCGACGGGGATGCCGACGATCGCGCCGGATCCGGATCCGACAACGTCCGACGACAAGTGGCCGGTCGCGGAGCCGCCGGCCGCGCAGTCCTGGAGCGAGCTGGCGAAGCAGGTGACCGAAACATCGCCGGGTGATCCGATGCTGCGGTCAACCGCCGCGGAGCAGGCGACCCAGGTGATGCGGTGCTTCAAGCTCGAATCCGAGAACTACTGCCTCGGTCTCGGCTTCGTCGACCAGGTACCGACAGGCGCCGAGGTCACCGAGTCCGTGACCGCACCGAACGTTTCCGCCGACGCCGAGCCGGGCGCTGGTCCGGGCGGTGAGCAGGCCGTCGCGACGGGGGCGCTGAGCCCGGCCGAGTTCGTTGCCGAGCGCGCTGCGATGCCCAAGACCGCTCGCGTGAACGCCGAGCTCGAGGAGATGCAGACCGCCTGGGACGGCCGCGACAAGGCCCGCACTCTCCGCCTGCTCGGCACCTCCGGTACGGCGAACGGGGGCACGGCTGAGGACCCGCCGACGAAGCCGCCGCCACCGCCCCTGGCGTCGCCGACTCCGGTCAAGCCGAAGCCCACCTCGGCGTACATCATGAAGGGCTACGAGACCTCGCAGGAGAAGGGCTACTGGTGTGGCCCGGCGACGTTCCAGTCGATCGACTGGGCCGACGACAAACAGAAGGACACCCAGACGTCGTGGGCCAAGGACCTCGGCGCGACCAGCTCCGGTACGGCGATCTCGGCAATGGTGAAGCAGACCAACCTGAAGACCACGTGGGACATTGCCGCCGGCACCTACATCGTGCAGAACGTCAGCCACTGGGACACGCAGAAGTTCTTCACGGTGCACCAGAACCACCTCGGCGACGGCGCCCCGGCACCGGTGATCGAGCACGTCCAACTGCTGAAGCGCTACTTCCCGTACCTCGCGTTCAACCACAGCGGGCATTACCAGGTCGGCCGGGGCTACGACAAGGCCAAGGGCACCATCGGCATCTTCGAGGTGTTCAACGAGCGCCGCTTCAACAGCCGCGGCAACGTCACCAACGGCCCGAAGAACATCCCCGCCTCGGCACTCTTCAACGCCACCCTCGCCAACCAGTTCAAGAACATCGGCCTCTGACCAGATGCGTCATCCCGCTTCCCCCGCCGCCAGGGCCGCAGTCGCCCTGGCGGCGATCACCTTGCTAGCGGCTGCCTGTTCTCCCACCCCGGAGAGCGCTCCCGCCCAATCTCCCGGTACTGCGCCCGGCACCGCGCCCCCGGGTGGAACGCCCACCGGTACGACGAGTCCTGGCGCAACGCCGAGCCCGGGCGGCACCCCGTCTCCTGGCCATACCGCCTCACCAGGAGGTCCTCCTGTCTGGACGAAGATCCTTCGGCAGCCGGTCGACGGCCAACACGTCGTCACCCAGCAGCGGAAGTACCTGGTCACGCGCAGCAGCGATGACGGCGGGACCACGACCATCACGGATCGCGCGAGCCGGCGGGTCGTCGTACGGCATGCTCCGCCGGCCGGGTTCGTCGCGCAGTCGCCGGTGGTGATCGACGACCGGTGGGCGCTGGTCGAGGAGATCCGCTCCGACGGGCCGGCCCCGGAGATCCGGGCGTACCGGTACGACCTCGTGACCGGCAAGAGAACTGATCTCTCGCAACAGAAAGCGCTCCCCCGGATCTCCGAACCAGAGATCGGCGCCTACGACGGGACGTTCGCCTACAGCACCACCGACGCCAAACGAAGGTCATGCCTAGTCATCGCCGACCTCGCTTCGCTGAAGGCGCGGACTGTCAGTTGCGTGGCGGATCCGGGGTACGTCGCGGATCCGGTCGTGTCGGCCGACTCGGTGACGTTCAGCGAGATCACCGCGCCGGAGAGCCCGCGGAGGTGCAAGCGGATCCTCACGGCCAC
Source organism: Kribbella sp. (assembly GCF_035687465.1). Lineage (NCBI taxonomy): Bacteria > Bacillati > Actinomycetota > Actinomycetes > Propionibacteriales > Kribbellaceae > Kribbella > Kribbella sp. Next base: position 1,657 of record NZ_DASRXP010000728.1, on the reverse strand, counting down.
CTTGTCCGGCGGATCAGCGCGTGCGGTCGGAGCAACGCAGAACTGCAGCCAGTGGAGCGGTGCCTCCTTGCGCGGGGCAACGATCTGGTCGGAGGTGGGCGCGGCCGATCCGGACCAGTACCAGAGCCGGGCCTACCTGCGGGAGTCCGGCGACGCGCCGGCCAGATCGCTCGGCCTGATCGTCACCGACACGATCGTGGCCTGCGGCAACTGGATCCACTGGGAGGTCCGGACTGTGGTGAACGGCGCCGAGTCCTTCCAGCTCCAGCGTTGGCAACCCGGCCTCGCCCGGCCGCAGCGCATCTACAGCACTCCCCCGGACACCGCGTTGACCGCTCCCTCCTGCCAGGACGGAAACCTCCTGGTCGAAGCCGCCCACCTCGGCGCGGGCACGAAGTACACCGAAGCCCTCCAAGCCACCACCGCCTGACTCTCTACCTACGGGCGGAGGTCGAGACCGCGCTCTCTGAGTTGCCGGCGGAGGGTGGGGGCGCCGGTGAAGAGTTCGGCGTCGAGGCCGACCACTCGGGCGCCGTCGACGTTGTGCTGGACGTCGTCGGTGTAGAAGGTGCGCGTCGGGTCGAGGTTGAAGCGCTCGAGCAGGATTCGGTAGATCTTTTCGCCCGGCTTCATGGTCTCCTCAACACCGGACACGACCTCGCCGGTGAACCCTTGCAAGATCGGGAACGCCTCCTTCGCAACCTCCCACTTGTCGGCGGAGAAGTTCGTCAGCGCGTAGACCGGTACCTTCAGCTCCTGGAGCTCAGCGAGCACCTGGGCGGTGTCCTCGAAGATGCCCTTGGCCATCTTGAGCCAGCCGGTGTCGTACGCGTCGATCCACTCGGCGTGCTCGGGATGCAAGGAGGTGAGCTCGGCGATCGCCTCGGACCAGGTCCGGCCGGCATCCTGGTGGCTGTTCCACTCGGGCGTCGCGATGTTCGTCAGGAAGTGCCTGCGCTCCTCCGGATCCGGAATCAGGTCGCCGTACAGATAATCCGGGCTCCAATCCAGCAGTACCCCACCGATATCGAACACCACATCGTCGACCCTCTGCTCACTCATGCCCCCAACCCTACGAAACCCCTCCCCACGATCCGCAGTTCACCCGTTAGTTGCAGCAACCAGACTGCGCGGGGCTGTTGTCGATCACGGTGAGCAGGCCGCCGCTGATGCCGGTGGCCAGGCCGCGACCGACCGGGGCAGCGATTTCAACCGGCTCAGTGGCGGGACCGCAACAGCCGGTGCCTTCCTCGGCTGAGCCGCCGTAGGCGAGGTTGGATGAGCAGACGCCGGTCTCGGGCAGGTCCAGTTGCACGTCGCGTGCGGCCGCCCAGTCGCCTGCCAGCGCGGCAACCACGGAGCGGGCCTGCTCGTAGCCGGTCGCCAGCAGGAAGGTCGGCGCGCGGCCGTACGACTTCGCTCCGACCGCGTAGTAGCCGGGCTCAGGGTGAGTCAGCTCGTCGACACCATGCGGCGGCACGGTTCCGCACGAGTGCTGGTTCGGGTCGATCAACGGCGCCAGGGCTCGCGTCGACCCGAGGATGGGGTCCAGGTCGAGTCGCAGTTCGGAGACCATGTCGTGGTCGGGGCGGAATCCGGTCGAGTTCACCACCGTGTCGACCACCACGCGCCGCTCCCCCGCTGCGAGCTCGACCTG
>NZ_DASRXP010000727.1:0-3407 GCF_035687465.1 Kribbella sp. | reverse complement strand
CAGTACCGGAGGAGTTGGTCGTCCGGTATCTGGAGGCCTTCGGACCTGCCACGCCGGCTGACTTCCAGACCTGGTCCGGGCTGCCCGGAGCCAAGGCGACCTTCGACGCGCTCGAGCTCGAGCGGTTCACCGACGAGAACGGCAAGACCCTGTACGACGTACCGGGGGCGCCGCGGCCGGATCCGGATACCGACGTGCCAGTGCGGTTCCTGCCGGAGTTCGACAACCTCTTGCTCGCGCATGCGAAACGCGAGCGGATCATCGCCGACGAACACCGGCCCGCCGTCTTCACGAAGAACCTGCGGATCAAGTCGACGTACACGGTGGACGGACTGGTCGCCGGCCTGTGGACGGCCGAGAAGAAGCGCGGTGTGGCCACTCTCACGCTCACCCCGTTCGGGCGGACGCTGAAGCGGACCAGAGCCGAACTTGAGCGTGAAGGGACCGCGTTACTGGGCTTCCTGGAGCCGGATGCGAAAACGACCGCAGTGGTTACGGCCGGTGAATGAGGTTGTTGTCACACGTCGGATGACTGGGCTAGAACCACCACAGCCAGTGGAATAGCCAGATGAGCACAGTCCCCACAATCACTCTGGACAACGGCGTCGAGATCCCACAGCTGGGCCTGGGGGTCTGGCAGGTCGAGAACGAGATCGTCACCGACGTCGTCTCGGCTGCCTTCGCGTCGGGTTACCGGCACGTCGACACAGCCGCCGCCTATGGCAACGAGGCAGGCGTCGGTCGCGCCATCGCCGCCTCCGGTCTGGCCCGCGACGAGCTCTTCATCACCACCAAGGTGTGGAACAGCGACCAGGGCTACGACTCCACCCTGAAGGCGTTCGACGCGAGCCTGGCCCACCTCGGGCTGGAGTCCGTCGACCTGTACCTGATCCACTGGCAGGCGCTGAAGAAGGACAAGTACGTCGAGACCTGGAAGGCGTTCGAGCAGCTGTACGCCGACAAGCGGGTGCGCGCGATCGGGGTGTCGAACTTCCACATCCCGGCACTGGAGCGACTGTTCCAGGAGACCGACCTGCGCCCGGTGGTGAACCAAATCGAGCTGCACCCGGCGCTGCCGCAGGACGAGCTGCGCGCGTTCAACGCCGAGAACGACATCGTCACCGAGGCGTGGAGCCCGCTGGCGTCGGGCGGGCTGCTGGACAACGCCGCACTCAAGACGATCGGCGCCAAGTACGGCAAGTCGCCTGCCCAGGTAGTGATCCGCTGGCACCTGCAGCTCGGCAACGTGGTGATCCCCAAGTCCAAGACGCCGAGCCGGATCGCGGAGAACTTCGCCGTCTTCGACTTCACCCTGGACAACGAGGACATGGCAACCATCGCCGACCTCGAAACCGGCGTCCGCACCGGCGGCGACCCCGATCATTTCGGCTGATAAGGCGATTCAGATCAGCCGGAGGAATCGCTGTAGTACTGGTGAGTTGTTGTCCGGCGACCAGGCCGCGGAGAGTTTCCAGGGTGGTAGGTCGTCGGACAGCCGGCGGTAGACGACGGCCCGCGGGTCGATCGGCGGCGTCAGCGCGATCAGCAGCGACACCCCCAGGCCCGCGGCGACCAGCGACACGATCGTCTGTGTGTCCGCACCCTCCTGCACGATCCGCGGGACGAACCCGGCCGCCTTGCAGTAGCCGACGATCGCGTCGTGGACGGACGGTCCGGTCGATCTCGTGTAGAGAATGAACGATTCGTCGGCCAGGTCCGTGAGAGCGACCCGCTCGCGCTCCGCCAGCCGGTGCCCGGCCGGCAGCGCGACTACGAGCGGATCCTCTGACAACACCCGCGTCTCCAGCCCCGGCTCAGGCGTCGGCAACCGCAGCAGGCCGACGTCGATCCGCCCGTCCCGCAGCGCGTCGAGCTGCCGGATCGTCGTCATCGTCTCCAGGTCCAGCAGGACTTCCTGGTTGGCCGTCCGGAACGCACCGAGGAGCTGAGGCAGCACCCGGAACGTCGCGGACTGCACGAACCTGAGCCGCAGGGTGCCGAGCTCGCCCCGCTGGGTCCGCTGTGCGTCCCGGACCGCCTCCTCCGCCAGCCGGAGCAGTTCTTTGGCATCGGCCAGGAAGCTCTCCCCAGCGGTCGTCAGCACGAACCGCCGCTTCACCCGGGCGAACAGCTCGACGTCGAGATCGCGTTCGAGCGCGGCGATCTGCCGGCTCAGCGAGGGCTGGGTCAGATGCAGCCGGATCGCCGCCCGGCCGACGTTCAGCTCCTCGGCGACCACGACGAACGACTCCAGCTGGCGCAGTTCCATTCCCCCATCATGCGTCAGGCGCATGAACTCTGCCCATAAGTTTCATTGGACGTATCAAGTCGCCGGTCCTTACGGTCAAGAAGACGAAAGGAACCATCGATGTACCTCTTCCCCATCACCGTCATCCACAAGGTCGCCGAGGAATCCCGATCGGGCCTGGCGAACGCCAAGACCGTTCCGTGGGAGCCTCCCCGCCGGCGCTGGTGGTCGCGGTCCACGGTGACGGTGCGGCGGACCGTGACCAGCAAGGCGCCGCGGTCCGCATGCGAAGCTGACCCCTGTGATCGAAGTGCGAAGGTTGCGGGTGTTGCGGGCGCTTGCTGACCACGGCACCGTGACGGCGGCCGCCGAGACGTTGCACCTGACGCCCTCGGCGGTTTCACAGCAGTTGGCGGCGCTGGAGAGCGAGGTCGGCCAGGAACTGCTCGAGCGCCGCGGCCGCCGCGTCGCGATCACCTCGGCCGGCCGACTCCTGCTGAGCCACGCGAACACGATCCTCACCGAGGTCGAGCGCGCCGAGGAGGCCATGCGACTGCATGCTGACGGGGCGACCGGCGAGGTGCGCATCGCCGCCTTCGCGACCGCGATCAGCCTGCTGGTGGCACCCACGTTGGCTCGGTTGCGGGAGAGTACGCCGGGCCTGCGTCTCGTCGTACGGGATGCGGAAGGGCATCAAGCAGTCAGCCAGTTGCTCGACGGTGAGGTCGAACTCGCGGTCGCCGTCGAACACCGCGGCTCACCCCGGGCCGATGACGAGCGACTGACCAGGATCCCCCTGTACTCCGAACCGTTCGTGGCTGTGGTTCCTTCATCGCACCCAACTGCGGCAGCCGAGGCGGTCGACCTGACTACCCTGGCTGCCGACGACTGGGTGATGACATCGGTCGGGAACCCGATCCGCGACGTCGTGCTGCTGGCTTGCGAACAGGCCGGGTTCCAGCCCCGGATCGTGCATTGGTCCGACGACTTCCGCGCCGTTGCCGCTCTGGTCGCCGCTGGCGCCGGGGTCTCGCTGGTCCCCCGGCTGGCCTTGCGCGGAAGCACTGCGGGCGCAGCGGTGATCCGGCCGCTGAGCGACCCGACCCCCGTACGCCGGGTGTTCGCTGCCGTCCGCCCAGGTCGTGCGGAGCATCCCCTC
>NZ_DASRXP010000726.1:0-11303 GCF_035687465.1 Kribbella sp. | reverse complement strand
GACGAGATGGCGCTCGATACCGCGTCCACCAAGACCACCCGGGTGAAGAAATGAGCACAGTCACGTGCCCGAGCGGGCACCCGTCCACCTCTACCGACTACTGCGACGTCTGCGGCCTGCCGATCGGCGCAGCCGCGACACCTGCGGCCGCATCGGTTCCTGCTCCCGCTGTAGCTGCTCCGGCGCCTACTACCCAGGCTTGCCCGAACTGTTCCGAGCCGGCCGCGCCGGACGCGCTGTTCTGTGAGAACTGCGGCTACGACTTCACCACCGGCACGATGCCGCGCCCTGCCTCCCCACTAGACCTCGGCACTGCGCCACCGGTGCCCCCGGCTCCGCAGGCAGTAGCCGACTGGGTCGTGGAACGCTGGGTCGACCCGGACTGGTACGCGGTCCAGCAGAGCGACGACCCGTGTCCCTCCCCCGGCCTGCCGGTCGTCGTACCGCTGATCGCGAAGAGCGTGCTGGTCGGCCGGCCCTCGAAGAGCCGCGGCATCAGCCCGGAGATCGACTGCGGCGACGACACCGGGGTCAGCCGCCGTCAGGCCCAGCTGACCACGGACGGCCAGCGCTGGTGGGTGGAAGACCTCCAGTCCTCCAACGGCACCTTCGTCGGCCAGACCTCCGACCCGCTCCCCGAAGACCCGATCACCCCGGGCCAACGCCGCGAACTCAACGAGGACGATCGCATCTACGTAGGCGCCTGGACCCGCCTCGTCGTCCGCAAGGCAACCCCCGAAGAACAAGCCGGCCAAGCCTGAAACCTGGACTTATCTCCTTCTAAGTCCAGGTTGAGTTAGTAACCTGGACTTAGAGCTCCGCCAGGTCGTCAGGAGCGGGTCCAGGCGACTGAGGGGCGGAAGCAGAGCCATTCGATGATCGTTGAGCCGAGGACGATCGGGACTGCCCAGGTCCAGGGGTGGTCGGGGACGCTGACTACCGCGATCCCTGTCCACATGGCGATCCAGCCGCCGCCGTAGCCGCGGAGTACGCCTCGATACCAGAGGCCTCCGGGAGCTTCGCCGGCGCGCTGGCCGAAGTACACGAACAAGTAGGACGCGACCCCGATCGGCCAGAACACCCACAGTCGGCCCCAGTCGTACGGCACCATCACGAGCGCTCCCAGGCAGACGATCGCGACCGCCCAGTGGTAGGTCTCGCTGGCCCAGTTGAGCCGGCGTAGCCGCAGCGTGTAGACGATCGCGAGCGGCCCGAAGAGCACCGCGACCACTCCGGCCGCGACGTGCAGGATCAGTGCGATGTCGCGCATCGCCCCGCCCCTGGTCCACTCCGGCGACCGCCGGAGGAGTCTGACATGTCAGGGAGCATAGGGGTCCGGAAGCCCGCCGTCTGCCCCTCGGGAAGGACTTTTCCCAAGGGGCAGACGTCAGCTCATCCGAGTGGGTAGCCGGCGACCAGCCGGACCGCGTGATTGCGGTAACCCTGGCGCTCGAAGCTCGCCGCCATCGGCTTGTTGGTCAGGTCGGTGTCGGCCCGAATCTGCTCCGCGCCGGTCTCCACCAGGATGTGTGTGATCTCGGCGAGCAGGTCGTCGCTGTACCCGTTGCCGCGATGCTCGGCCAGTACGCCGAGGTACCCGACCACGGGACCACCGTTGTTCGCCGACGGCACCGCGAACCCCACCAGCTCACCGGCTTCGTCGTACGCGAGTCTCCACCAGGAGCGTTCGCCGGGCATCGCCTGATAGACCTCGAGATCTTCCTTGGCGGATCCCTCGGCACCGATCTTGGCGACAGCCCGCGCTGTCCCGGCGTCGAGGCTGCCCTCGATCACCCGGCGGAACACGTCCAGGAACGCGTCGTCGTCGGCCGGCTCGAACCGCAGCCGCGTCGACCGCGCCGGCAGCCCGTACTCCGGCAGCCACTCGTACCGCAGCCGCTCGATGATCCCCGACAACCCGGCCGCCGCTGCTGCCGCGAGCCGGGGCTCCAGACCGGCCACAACCTCCGGCTGATCACGCCAGCCGTTCGGCAGGAAGAAGTGGTACTCCGGCTCGTCGGCTCCCGCAGGCATGGTCGCCAGCGTGTGCCGGATGAGCTCGGTCCACACCGGCACGGGATCACCGGCGCCCGCGTAGTACAGGCCGTCGATGCTGAACGGGTGGTCGTACTGCTGCATCCCCCACCAGATGGCGAGGGCGATGATCTCGCCGTCCTGCTCGGCGACCCAGGTCCAGTCGTGCCGGTATCCCCCGGACGCGAGGAGGTCCTCGAAGCGCTCGCGGGTGACGGTGTTGACCGACTGGTCGGCGATCAGGGTGTGGATGGTGTCGAGGTCGGCCTCGACGATGGTGCGGATGTTCACGAATCCTCCAGAAGGAGGCGCGGGATCCGCTCAGTGCGAGTGAGGCGAGCGGACCGGACGCGCCGACATACGAATAATCATGGTGTTCATCGGTCGCTCCTTTCGCTGCGGGGTCCTGCTCGCCCGGCAGACAGTAGGTCCCGGCCTGGGTCATAGTCCACCGATTATTCACAGCTGGGATGTGCCAGGTTCGATTTCGCCGGGAAGCCTCTGCAGCATGCGAACCCCATCGAACGCCCCTAGGGCTCTCACCGCCCTCGCGACCTTGCTAGCCGCCCTCCTCCTCACCCTCACCGCGACCACATCCTCGTACGCCGGACAGACCGCGCCCACCCAGTACGCCGTACAGGGTGGTTCCGGGTCGGCCGCACCCGCTCTGACTGCCGCACTTCCGTCCTGCACGCTGAGCTCGTTGCCGTCCCAGGCGAGGACGACGTGGAACCTGATCCGCTCGGGCGGCCCGTTCCCCTACAGCCAGGACGGCTCGGTGTTCCAGAACCGGGAAGGCCTGCTGCCGCCGAAGTCGAGCGGCTACTACCACGAGTACACCGTGAAGACCCCGGGTTCGTCCGACCGTGGCGCCCGGCGGCTGATCGGTGGCGGCGCGCTCACCAACCCGGCCTCCCTGTATTACACCGCCGACCACTATGCGTCCTTCTGCCTGGTGAACACGCAGGCCTGAGATGATCCGGCGGTAGCACTGCCGTCGGAAGGGCGAGGAATTGTCGGGCGTGAAGGATGTACTGCTGGCGCAGTACGAGCTGACCTGGAGCTTGTTCGAGTACCACCTAGAGCGATTGACGCCCGGGGACCTGCTCTGGGAACCGGCTGAACTGTGCTGGACGGTCCACCCCGCCGCCGGTGGCTGGCAGGCCGACTGGTCGGACGAGCACCTCGATCCGATCCCGGTGCCGACGATCGGCTGGCTCAGCTGGCACATCGGCTGGTGGTGGACCGTCGCGATCGCACACGCCCGAGGTGCCGTGCCACCGGAACGCACCGCTGTCCGGTGGCCCGGCGACCTCGCCGGCACCCTCGAGTGGATGCGGGTCCTGCGAGACCAGTGGTGGCACGTGCTCGACGACGCCGACGAGGACAAGCTCGACATCCCGGTCGCGTTCCCCTGGCCACCGGAGACCGGGCGGACCAAGGCGGACCTCTTCGCCTGGGTGAACGCCGAGCTGATGAAGAACGCAGCCGAGATCGGCCAGCTCCGTTTGCTCCGCGCCGCGACAGTTACTGACTAAAACCGAGCAGAAGCAGTCAAGGGCCACTCCTCCCCTGAAAAACCGTTGCGTCCGAAGAACCTGAGGTCAGGACCTCAGGTTCTTCGGACGCAAGGAGACAACAAGAAGGCGGTCCCGGGGAGTGCCCGGGACCGCCTTTGTGGTGCTTTGACTTCAGGAGATCAGAAGTCCATGCCGCCCATGTCAGGGGCGCCACCCGGAGCGGCCGAGGCCTTCTCCGGCTTGTCGGCGATGACTGCCTCGGTGGTGAGGAACAGCGCCGCGATCGACGCGGCGTTCTGCAGCGCCGAACGGGTGACCTTGGCCGGGTCGATGATCCCGGTCTTGATCAGGTCCACGTACTCACCGGTCGCGGCGTTGAGGCCCCAGCCCGGCTCGAGGTTGCGGACCTTCTCCACCACGACGCCACCCTCGAGGCCGGCGTTCACGGCGATCTGCTTGAGCGGAGCCTCGACCGCGGACCGCACGATCGCGGCACCGGTGGCCTCGTCACCCTCGAGCTCGAGCTTCTCGAACGCGATCACGCTCGCCTGCAGCAGCGCCACGCCGCCACCGGCGACGATGCCCTCTTCGACGGCCGCCTTCGCGTTGCGAACGGCGTCCTCGATGCGGTGCTTGCGCTCCTTCAGCTCCACCTCGGTGGCAGCGCCGACCTTGATCACCGCAACACCGCCGGCCAGCTTGGCCAGGCGCTCCTGCAGCTTCTCGCGGTCGTAGTCGCTGTCCGACTTCTCGATCTCGGCGCGGATCTGGTTCACCCGGCCGGAGATCTGGTCGGCGTCGCCCGACCCCTCGACGATGGTCGTCTCGTCCTTGGTGACGACGATCTTGCGGGCCTGGCCGAGCAGCTCCAGGTCCACGGTGTCGAGCTTGAGGCCGACCTCCTCGGAGATGACCTCACCACCGGTCAGGACGGCGATGTCGACGAGCATGGCCTTGCGGCGGTCACCGAAGCCCGGCGCCTTGACGGCGACGGTCTTGAAGGTGCCCTTGATCTTGTTCACGACCAGGGTCGCCAGGGCCTCGCCCTCGATGTCCTCGGCGATGATGGCCAGCGGCTTGCCGGTCTGCATCACCTTCTCCAGCACCGGGACCAGGTCCTTGATGCTGGAGATCTTGCTGTTCACCACGAGGATGTACGGGTCGTCGAGAACCGCTTCCATCCGCTCGGTGTCGGTGACGAAGTACGGCGAGATGTAGCCCTTGTCGAAGCGCATGCCCTCGGTGAGCTCGAGCTCGAGACCGAAGGTGTTGCTCTCCTCGACGGTGATGACACCTTCCTTGCCGACCTTGTCCATCGCCTCGGCGATGATCTGGCCGACCTGGGTGTCAGCGGCGGAGATCGAGGCGGTGGAAGCGATCTGCTCCCGGGTCTCGACATCCTTCGCCTGGGCCAGCAGCTGCTCGCTGACAGCCTCGACAGCCTTCTCGATGCCCTTCTTCAGGCCCATCGGGTTGGCGCCCGCGGCGACGTTGCGCAGACCCTCGCGCACCAGCGCCTGGGCCAGCACGGTTGCCGTGGTGGTGCCGTCGCCTGCGACGTCATCCGTCTTCTTGGCAACTTCCTTGACGAGCTCGGCCCCGATCTTCTCGTACGGGTCCTCGAGCTCGATCTCCTTGGCGATGGAGACACCGTCGTTGGTGATCGTGGGGGCGCCCCACTTCTTCTCCAGGACGACGTTGCGGCCCTTGGGGCCGAGCGTCACCTTCACGGCATCGGCGAGGGTGTTCATACCCCGCTCGAGGCCACGGCGCGCCTCTTCATTGAAAGAAATCAGCTTGGGCATTCTCCGCGAGTCCTCCCGCGTCGAGTCTTCTGGGTAGCCGGCCGGATGCCCGCGACGGACGGCGCCGGTACCGTGGCGGTCACGTCCCGCCGCGTTCCGATGCCTCATCGAGGCCGTCTGTGTCACACTCCGTGAGCGCGAGTAGTTATCACTCTCGCCCCGTGAGTGCTAACCAAGTATTAGCACTCGACCCAAGCGAGTGCAAGCCAGGTCCAGCCGGCCGACGGGCTCTAGCCGTCCCACTGGGCGATCAGGAACTTGGGGGCGGTCAGGCGCCAGGCCTCGATCAGCAGCTCGCGGAGCTCCTCGTCGTCCGCGGCGGCCAGGTCGACCTGGAGCCAGGCGAAGCGACCGGAGGCCCAGGACGGCGTGTAGACCTCCGGGTCCTCGGCGACCAGCGCCTCCTGCTCCTCGCGCAGCGCCTTCAGCATCACCGAGCTCTCGTCCGTGGACAGATAGACGAAGCCCTTCTTCCTCACCTTGAAACAGGGCTGTCCGGCCCAGCCCTCGTGCTCCTCGGCCCCGGGCAACCCGAGCAGCACCTTGGTCACCTCCGCAGCATCCATCCCCCGAAGGTAGAACCCTGCACCGACAAAACCTGACGAAAGTCGTCAGGGACCCGGACAAGCCGGAGCCAGGGGTGCGACCAGGGTCGGGTCGGTACCGATCCCGATGTGCCGAAGGAGGTCCAGGCAGCACAGTTGGGGACATGACGAACTCCAACGCACCGTTCCAGAATCTGTCCGGCAAGGTCCTCCGTCGCTCCCGCAACCAGCGGATGCTCTCCGGTGTCTCCGGAGGTATCGCGGAGTACCTGAACATCGACGCGACGCTCGTCCGCCTGGGCATCGTCGCCCTGACCCTGCTCACCGGCGGCACCGCGCTGCTCGGCTACGTGGTCGCGTGGATCGTGATCCCCGAGGCCGACGGCAAGGCGGTCTGGCAGAACGTCCAGCAGCCCCAGCAGCAGCCGACCCCCGAGTCGGACATCGCCGCCCGCATCTACGACGACAAGCCCCCGGCCGCGTGACCGCAGTCCCACGGCAGCAGTAACCCCAGCAGCTCCCCCGCCACCTCAACCAGTGGCAACCAGCTGACCTGCCCCTGCTGCCGTGGCCGCACTGCTTCGCGAGTGTCCGGTGCGCCAGGCCCACGCAGTACGAGTTAGACCTTTACTCTGCGGGGAGTTTTGAGGGCTTGTGCGGCTACGGCGACGTCGGGGTGGTCGGCGAAGACGCCGTCGATGCCGGTGGCGCTGAAGCGGGCTAGTTCGCCGGCGAGGTCTAGGCCGGTCGGGAGGAAGCGGCGCTCGGCGCGGAAGGTCCATACCTGTACAGCCAGGCCCGCACGGTGTGCATGCTCCACCAGCCGGGTCGGCTCTCCCAGGGCGCCACTGTAGGTCCGCGGGATCACCAGGTCCTTGTGCGGGGCAACTACTTGCGCGTACGTCGAGATCTCCCGCAGCCCGGCTGGTCCGATCAGGTCAGCGAAGGTCCGGCCGTCGCCGGTACGGCGGAAGTCGTTCGGGGCGTTCTCGTGGTCGATCAGTTGCACCAGGGGCACGTTCGTCATCACCGAGAGCCGGCGGAGACTGGTCGGCTCGAACGACTGGATCATCACCTCGTTGCTACCCAGCCCGAGCGCGAGCAGCCGCTCGGTCAGCAACTCTTCCAACGGCAGTCCGAGCCGGCGGAAGTATGCCGGGTGCTTGATCTCCGGGATCACCCCGATCGCTCGGCCGAGCCGGATCGACTCCTGCCGGGCCAGCGCCACCACGTCGTCGAAGGTCGGGATCGCCTCGAGCCCGTCGTACGCCGTGTTCGCGGCACGCAGGGCGGGCATCCGCTCCCGGGCCCGCAGCGTGCTGAGTTCCGCGTAGGTGAAGTCCTCGACGAACCAGCCGGTGACGGCGGTCCCGTCGACGATCTTGGTGATCTTCCGGTCCGCGAAGACCGGGTGGTCCGCGACGTCCGTCGTACCGGAGATCTCGTTCTCGTGCCGGGCCACCAGGACGCCGTCCAGCGTCGCTACGAGGTCAGGCTCCAGGTAGTCGGCCCCCAGGGCCGCAGCCAGGCGGTACGCCGCCGGCGTGTGTTCCGGGCGGTAGCCACTCGCTCCCCGATGCGCGATCACCAGCATGGTTCCAGCACAGGCGTCGCAAGTGGCGGCCTAGCAACCCGTTGCCCAACGCAAGATGAAGCTCGGCCCCTTTCTGAGTGGAGGGTCGCTGCCAGGTGAACTAAAGACGACCAGCCGGCCTGCTGAAGGTTGCGCCCGGCCTTCCGGTGCGCTACCGGCGGCGTTTAAACCACATGCAATTTGTCGGTGGCGGACCCTAGCCTGAGGGGGTTATGAGACAACTTCCCCTCGCCGATCCCGGCACTCCGGATCACCGCTCGGCTGCCCGCTATCTGCTGTGGGTGGCCCGCGGTCAGAAGGCCACGCTCGCGGGCGGGATGACGTTCGGCATCCTCTGGATGGGATCGCAGGCCTTCGTGCCGGCGGTGCTGGGGAAGGCGATCGACCAGGGCGTCGCCGCGGGTGATTTCGAGCGGCTGCTGCTGTGGACCATCGTGCTCTTCGGGATCGGTGTGCTGCAGGCGCTGGCCGGCATCATGCGGCACCGGTTCGCGGTGGTGAACTGGCTGAGCTCCGCCTACCGCACGGTCCAGCTGGTGACCCGGAAGGCCGCCGACCTGGGCGCGACCCTGCCGAAGAACCTGGCCACCGGTGAGGTGGTCAGCGTCGGCGCGAGCGACCTGGCCTACATCGGCAACCTGATGGAGATCCTGGCCCGGTTCGCCGGCGCGATCGTGGCGTTCGTCGTGGTCGCGGTGATCCTGCTCTCATCGTCGACGCTGCTCGGCCTGGTGGTGCTGATCGGCGTCCCGGTGATGCTGTTCTGTCTGGGCCCGATGCTGCGGCCGCTGCACAAGCGGCAACTGGCACACCGCGATGCGGTCGGCGAGCTGAACTCGCTCGGCTCCGACATCGTGGCCGGTCTGCGGGTGCTGCGCGGGATCGGCGGCGAGGACTCCTTCTCCCGGCGGTACCGGCGCGAGTCGCAGCAGGTCCGCGGGGCCGGGGTCCAGGTGGCGCGGATCCAGTCGGTGCTGGACGCGACCCAGGTGCTGCTGCCCGGCATCTTCATCGTGATCGTGGTCGGTCTCGGCGCTCACTTCGCCCTCCGCGGTGAGCTGAGCGCGGGCACCCTGGTCGCCTTCTACGGCTACGCCACCTTCCTGGTGCTGCCGCTGCGGACCGCGACCGAGATGGCCGACAAGCTGATGCGCGGCCTGGTGGCAGCCCGCCGGGTAAACCGTGTGCTGTCGCTGACACCCGAGATCGTGGATCCGGCCGAGCCGGTCCGGCTGCCGAGCCGCGGCGACCTGGTCGACCCGGTCTCCGGCATCCGCGCCCGCGACGGCCTGCTGACCGCCATCGTGTCCGCCGAGCCCGACCGCGCCGCGGTACTGGCCGATCGCCTCGGCCGGTACGACGACAGCAGCGAGGTCCGGTACGGCGGGGTCACCCTGGCCGGTGCGACGCGTGCGGATGTGCGCGAGCGGATCCTGGTCAGCGACACAGCCTCGCAGATGTTCACCGGCACCCTGCGGGGCGAGCTCGACCCCGACGGCCGGCGGACCGACGACGAGCTGATGACGGCGCTGCGGACGGCGTCGGCCGAGGACGTCCTGGTCGCGCTGACCGACGGGCTGGACTCCGATGTAGAGGAGAAGGGACGGTCCTTCTCCGGCGGGCAGCGGCAGCGGCTGATCCTGGTCCGCGCATTGCTGGCCGATCCGTCGGTGCTGGTGCTGGTCGAGCCGACCTCGGCGGTGGACGCCCACACCGAGGCACGGATCGCCGAGCGGCTGCGGGACCACCGGGCCGGCCGGAGCACCGTGGTGCTGACGTCCAGCCCGCTGCTGCTCGACCGGGTCGACGAGGTGATCTTCGTCGCCGAAGACCGTGTTGTTGCTGTCGGCAAGCACCGGCGGCTGCTGGAGACCGACGCGCAATACCGCAGGACCGTGACCAGACAGACCGAAGAGGAAGAGGTGCACGCATGAGGCAGATCCTGCCCGTCGCGGACTCCGCCGAGGTCCGTCGTCATGCCCGCCGGCTGGCCCGGCGGCATCCACGTGCCCTGCTGACCGCACTCGGCCTGCACGCGGTGGCGGCGATCACTGGTCTGGCCGCGCCGCGGTTGATCGGTGGGCTGGTCGAGGACGTCCAGAACGGGACGACCGCGAGCAAGATCAACCAGGTCATCCTGATGATCGCGGTGTTCATCGTCACGCAGTCGCTGCTCACCCGGTGGGCCCGGTTCAAGTCGTTCGCGCTCGGCGAGCAGGTGCTGGCCGAGTTGCGGGAGGACTTCGTCGACAACGCGCTCGCGCTGCCGATCGGCACGGTCGAGCGGGCCGGCACGGGTGACCTGCTGTCGCGGACCTCGCGGGATGTGGACTCGCTGTCCCGGACCGTGCGGTTCGCGGTGCCGGAGACGATCGTGGCGTTCGTGACCGTGCTGTTCACGGTCGGGGCGATGCTGCTCGTCGGCGCGTGGGTGCTGCTGCCGCTTTTCGCGATGGTGCCGGTGCTGTGGGTCAGCACTCGGTGGTACCTGCGCCGCGCGAAGGACGGGTACCTGCGGGAGAACGCGGCGTACGCGCAGCTGACGAGTTCGCTCGCCGAGACCGTCGAAGGCGCCCGGACGGTGGAGGCCCTGCGGCGGTACGACGACCGCGTGCGCCGTACGGACCGGGACATCCGCGGCTCGTACGACGCCGAGCGGTACACGTTGCACCTGCGGACGGTGTGGTTCCCGGTGGTCGAGGTCGGGTATCTCGTACCGATCGTGGGCACCTTGCTCTTCGGCGGCTGGCTGCACATCAACGGTCACATCTCCCTGGGCGCGGTGACGGCCGGCGTGCTCTACGCGAACCAGCTGATCGACCCGGTGGACCGGCTGCTCTCCTGGATCGACGAGCTGCAGTCCGGCGGCGCTTCCCTCGCCAGACTGCTGGGCATCAACGATGTGCCGGACGACCGGACCCCGTCGGGCAAGTCGCCTGCGGGTGAGGTGGTCGAGGCTCGCGACGTGCGCTTCTCGTACGTCGAGGGCCGGGACGTCCTGCACGGAGTGGATCTGATCGTCCAGCCCGGCGAGCGGGTCGCGATGGTGGGGCCGTCCGGCGCGGGCAAGTCCACGCTCGGCCGGCTGGTCGCGGGGATCCATCCACCGCGGACGGGTTCGGTCAGTGTCGGTGGCGTCGAGATGACCGAGCTGCCGCTGGACGATCTTCGCCAACAGGTCGCGCTGGTCACCCAGGAGCACCACGTCTTCGTCGGCACCTTGCGGGACAACCTCGCGATGGCGCGCGAGAACGCCTCCGATGACGAGTTGCTGGCCGCTCTGGATGCGGTGGACGCCAAGGAGTGGGCGGAGGCGTTGCCGGACGGCCTGAACACGCGGGTCGGGTCAGGTCAGGTCGCGCTGACGCCCGCCCAGGCGCAGCAACTCGCACTGGCCCGGCTGGTACTGGCGGATCCGCACACGTTGGTGCTGGACGAGGCGACCTC
The DNA here is from genome assembly GCF_035687465.1 of Kribbella sp. NCBI lineage: Bacteria > Bacillati > Actinomycetota > Actinomycetes > Propionibacteriales > Kribbellaceae > Kribbella > Kribbella sp. Next base: position 358 of record NZ_DASRXP010000726.1, on the reverse strand, counting down.
GCTGATCGACCCGCGGGCCGCCCGGCATCTGGAGAGCTCGCTCGCCGCGGTGCTGGAAGGCCGGACGGTGATCGCGATCGCCCACCGGCTCTACACCGCGCACGACGCCGACCGGGTCGCCGTGGTCGAGGACGGCCGGATCACCGAGCTCGGCAGCCACGACGAGCTGGTCGCGCGGCAGGGTTCGTACGCCAAGCTCTGGCAGTCCTGGCACGGCTGATAGTTGCTCCAGGCAACAAGAAGCCCGCCTCCCCTGATCGGGAGGCGGGCTTCTTCAGCGTTTGGTCCTGCTGTTGCGAGCAGGACGGCGGATGAGTAGGACAGCGGAGTCGACTTGGGGCGGTGGGGTGAAAGCCTT
>NZ_DASRXP010000725.1:0-3241 GCF_035687465.1 Kribbella sp. | reverse complement strand
CTCGACGCCTTCCGCTCACACCCTCACTAGCCGCGAGCCACTCAGGACACTAAGTCGTAGACAGCGAGGATCTCGTCGATCAGTGCCTCCCAGTCATACCTCTGTACTGCGCTGCGCCCGGCCTCGCGGAGCTTGTCGCGTTCGCCGGGAGAGCCGAGGAGTCCGAGCGTGTGCGAGGCGAGCTCACTCGAATTGCCCGGCTCGAACAGCTCCCCAAGGCGACCCCCGTCGAGCACCTGCCGGAAGGCGGCGAGGTCACTCGCCACCACGGGCGCGCCCGCGGCCATCGCCTCCAATAGCACGATGCCGAAGCTCTCGCCGCCCAGATGCGGCGCGACGAACACGTCGGAGCCGGCCAGCATGTCCGCGCGCGCGACGTCGTCGATCGCCCCTAGGAAAAGCACGTTCTCCCGGCAGAACTCAGGCAGTGAGCGGCGGGCATCGTCAGCCTGACCGGTTCCGGCGACGAGCACCTTGAGACCCGGCCGCTCCTTGATCAGCGAAGGCACCGCGGCCAGCAGCACCCCGAGGCCCTTCCGCGGCTCGTCCATCCGGCCGAGGAAGCTGATCGTGCCTTCCGTGCCCTGCCACTCCGGCCGGATCTTCCCGCCGAAGCGGTTCGTGAAGAGACCGTTCGGGATCACCACGGCCTCGCCGCCGATGTGCTGGACCATCATCGACCGCGCGTTCTCGGACACCGCGATCCGCGCGTCGATCTTCTCCAGTGCGGGCCGCAGGAGACCGGCGGCCGCGCTCATCGCACGGGAACGCACCTGCCAGGTGTGGAACGTCGCGACGAAAGGCCCATCGCCGGCCCACAACGCGATGATCGACGCGCTCGGCGTGGTCGGCTCGTGCACGTGGACGACGTCGAAGTCGCCGTCGGCGAGCCACGACCGGACGCGCGCCGCAGTACGGGGTCCGAAGGTCACGCGGGCGACCGATCCGTTGTAGGGAACGCCGACCGCGTGGCCGGCCGAGACGACGTACGGCGGGGCGTTGTCGTCGTCGACCGGGGCGAGCACGGAGACCTGGTGGCCGCGCGCCAGCAGTGCCTCGGCGAGATCGCGAACGTGGTTCTGCACCCCGCCGGGTGTACCCAGCGAGTACGGGCAGACCACGCCGATCTTCATTGGGGGTCGATCTTCATCAGTCCACGCCAACCTTCATTAGTCCAAGAAGATCCGCTGCAGCATGTGCCAGTCCTGCGGATGCGCCGCGATGCCGGCCGCGAAGGCATCCGCGCAACGCTGGGTCATCACGGCCGCGCCGCCGGCGGATTCGATCGTTTCGTGGAACGTGATCACCAGGTCGGGACCCTCGTAGTGCAGGGTCGCCGGGATCAGAGGCGCGCCCGTTCGCAGGCTCAGGGCGGCAGGCCCGGCCGGCATCCGGGACTGCCTCCCGAAGAACCTCACCGGTACGCCGTTCTCGGACAGATCGCGGTCCGCGACGAGACAGACGAAACCACCTGCTCTGAGCCGGTCCGCGAGTACTCCGAAGACATGCTCGTCGCTGCCGGTGAGCGGCAGGACCTCCATGCCGAGCTTCTTGCGGTAAGCAACGAAGCGGTCGAACAGGGACTCCGGCCGGAGCCGCTCCGCCACGGTCGACACCGGCATGCCGGTCCGTCCGGCCCAGGCACCCGCGTGGTCGTAGTTCGCCAGGTGCGGAAGGGCGCAGATCACGCCGCGGCCCCCGTCGTGCGCGTCGCGGAGCAGCTTCTCGTTGACTGTGCGGACGCGACCGACGATGCGCTCGTCGGACCACTCGGGGAGGCGGAACGCTTCCTGCCAGTAGCGCAGGTAAGACCGCATCCCCTCCCGCGTGAGCGCATCGAGCTCGGCCGCGGTCGCGTTCGGCCGAACCACGGCCAGGTTGCTGCGAAGACGTCGTACGCCGCGCCCGTCACGCCGTACGGCGAAGTCGGCGATCCGGCGGAACACCCAGGTAACAACGCTCTCGGGCAGTCGCCGCACCAACGCCCACGCAACCGCGAACGCCAGGTCGACAGCCCGCTGCTGCAGAGCCTCCGCCCTCTCGCTCATCGCCGGATCACCTGCTGCAGCAGGATCCGGATCGACACCAAGATCACCGTGTGCCTCCCGGGGAGCTACGGCTCAGGAACTCGCCGCGGGACCGTCCGGCCCAGCATCCGTCCCGAGCGGGCGGTCAACGCCGCCGTCGGCGGGGGGTTGCGCGGAGCTGCTCGCCCCGGACCCGCCCGCAGTCGGCTGGGTCGTCGCCGCGGACCCGCCCGCGGCGATCGGTCCGGTCGTCGCCGCAGGTCCGTCCGTGGTGGTCGGGCCGGGTGGTGGGGTGGGGAGGCCGGCGTTGGCGGGGTCGGCCAGGACCTGTTTGCGTACCGAAAGGGTGCGCTGGATGACTGTGATGGTGCTCGCGACCGCCAGCGCGCACAGCACGATCTTCAGCAGGATCGGGAGGTTGAGGACGTCGGAGAAGAACCCGATCACCAGGACGGAGACCAGGCGGTCGGAGCGCTCCGCCAGCCCGCCGCTCGCGTGCAGGCCGAGGCTCTCCGCCTTGGCTCGCGCGTACGACGTGGTCGCGCCCATCACCAGGGCCCACAGCGTCACGGCCGCCATCCAGCGGGAATCGCCCGCGCTGCCCGCGTAGTACAGGGCCAGGCCACCGAAGATCGCGCCGTCGCCGAGGCGGTCCAGGGTGGAGTCCAGGTACGAACCCCATTTCGACGACGTGCCCGACGTACGGGCCATGTAGCCGTCGATCAGGTCGGAGAACACGAAAACGGTGATTACCACCACGCCCAGCCAGATCTGGCCGCGCGGGAAGAAGATCAGCGCGCCGGCAGAGACCCCGAGGGTCCCCACCAGCGTGACGGCGTCGGCGCTCACGCCGAGCTTCAGCAAGAGGTTGGCGATCGGCGTGATCACCTTGGTCCAGAACTGCCGGAATCTACTAAGCATGGCGACGCGATCGTATCCAGCCCGACCCCCAGTCGCCCACACCACCACCCCCAAATCGCCGTGAAGGTACCGCGGGGCGGGCTGGTGACGCACCATGGCCTCACCGGACCCTGCCTTTCCCACCCGCCGACGGGAGGTCCCGATGAGAGCACCGCGGATCGCGGCCGGGCTGACTGCTCTTGCGCTGCTGACGGCCTGTTCCGTCGCGCGGCGGGCGGATGAGCCTCGGGAAGCGCCAGTCCTGCCGAAGCCGGCGGTCGTGATGCCGACCGCCGTCGCTCCCCCACAGGCCG
>NZ_DASRXP010000724.1:0-9155 GCF_035687465.1 Kribbella sp. | reverse complement strand
GGGCCCGGGATCTGGAGTACTGGCAGGGTGTGTTGAGTGGCGCGCAGCCGTTGGTGTTGCCGACGGATCGGCCGCGGCCGACGGCTAGCGAAGGGGCGGCCAAGTACGTTCACGAGCTGGACGCGGAGCTTGGGGACGCGGTGTTCGCGTTCAGCCGGGATCGTCGTGTCAGTCCGTTGATGACGATGCTCGCGGCTGTCGGCACGGTGCTGGCACGGTTCGCCGCTCAGGACGACATCACGATCGGTACTGCCGCGCTGCGGCGACCTGGTACTGCGAACGCGACTGCGGCGCCGAACCCCGAAACGGTTGGACAAAGCAACAAGACCATTGCGCAGAGCAATGATGAAGCCGTTGCCCAGGGCTCCAATGTGGCTCAGAGCTTTCACCCGTTGCCGTTGCGGGTTGACTTGTCGGGGGAGCCGGATCTCGGGGAGTTGGCGCAGCGGGTGCGGGAGGCAACGACCGGCGCGTTCGATCATGCCTCGGTCGATCTCGGGGTGTTCGAGCAGGACCCGTTGTTCCTGGTACTGGTCGAGTTCGAAGCCGGTGATGACGAGCTCACGCCCGGGCTCGACCTCCGGCTCACGCTCGCGCATCACCCCGCCGGCATCAGCTGCACCGCGGACTACCGCGACGGGCTCTTCGACGAGTCCAGCATCAAGCGACTCCTCGGTTACCTCGAGGCCGTACTGCGTCGCGCCACCGCCGAGCCCGAGTTGTCCCTTCCGGAACTCATGATCCCGATCGACTCCGACCGGCAGGAACTCCAGGAGCTCGAAGGCCTGGCCCCGAAGACCGGACCGATCGGCCGCGTACGCCGGAACGCCGTGGTGGCTGGGGAACTCAGCGGCCTGCACACGATGTTCGAGCAGCAGGTGGCGAGGACGCCCGACGCGACCGCGTTGATCCACGGGGATCGCGACCTGACGTACGCCGAACTGGATCGCCGGTCGAATGCGATCGCGTGGCAGTTGGTCGACCTCGGCGTGAAGCCGGGGCAACTCGTCGCCATCCGGGTCGCCCGTGGCGCGGAACTCGTCGTCGCAGTACTGGCTGTGCTCAAGTCCGGTGCAGCCTACCTGCCGCTGGACCCCGGCGTACCGGAGTCGCGGTGGGCCTACATGACCTCCGACGCGGGAGCGGTCGCGCTCGTCGGGGATGACGCGGCGCTGGCGGATCGCCTTAGCCTGAAGCTGGTTCCGGTCGCGGCCGTGGACGGCGACGCGCGCGCCAACCAGGCTCCGCCGGTTCGGGCAGCGGCAGATGATGTTGCCTACTGCATCTATACGTCCGACTCGACGGGCAACCCGAAGGGCGTCGCGGTTCCGCATCGCGGCCCGGTCAATCTGGTCCGTCAGTACCTGCGGACCCGGCCGTCGCTGCGGACCTTGCAGTGGACCTCGTTCGGGTTCGACGTGCACGTCGAGGAGATGTTCACCGCGCTCGCGTCGGGCGCCGCGCTGGTACTGATCGGCGAGGACGACCGGTACGACCCGGATGCGGTGGTCGCCGCGCTCGCGGAGTACGAGGTCGAAAGGCTGTTCATGACCTTCACCCCGTTGACCGCGCTGCTCGCGACCATGCCCGAGATGCCGAAACTACCCGCGCTGCGGGAGGTCGTGGCCGGTGGCGAGGCGATGGTGCTGACGCACGGGATCAGGGAGTTCCTGGAGGCGCATCCGGATATCGCCCTGTACAACGAGTACGGCCCGACCGAGGCGTCGGTGGTCGCGACGATCCACCAGGTCGATCCCGCCGAGGACCGGCCGTCGATCGGCCGTCCCATCGATGGCGTCGTGGTCCGGCTCCTCGACGAGGCACTCCGGTCGGTACCGGTCGGCGCGATCGGGGAGATCCACCTCGGTGGTGTGGCCGTTGCCCAGGGCTACCTCGGACGACCGGACGAGACCGAGGCCGCGTTCGTGAGTGACCCAGCAAATCCGGGCGGGCGGCTCTACCGCAGCCGCGACCTCGGCCGGTGGCGCACCGACGGCACCTTGGACTACCTGGGTCGCGTCGACGACCAGGTGAAGATCCGCGGCCACCGCGTGGAGCCGGGCGAGACCGAGCACGTACTCGCGGATCTGCCCGGGGTAACGGATGCGGTTGTCATCGCCTGTACAGCGCCGGCCGGTGAGACCTGCTTGCTCGGTTACGTCGTACTTGAAGACGACGATCCCGCAGTACTGGCCCGCCTGATGCTGGACCTGACCAAGGAACTACCGATCTACCTGGTCCCGGTGGACCTGATCCCGGTCGACGAACTCCCCCTGGACGACAGCGGCAAACTGGACCGCGCCCTGCTCCCCGAACCCGACTGGCTCAAAGCCTGACGTCTGGAGTCAGCGGCTCACGGTGGTTTCGTGCTCGAGGTGGGACAGCTTCTCGGGGTTGCGGACGAAGTACAGGCCGGTGACGAGGCCGTCGTCGATTCGCATCGCCATGATGCCGTCGGTCTCTCCGTTGAGCCGGACTAGCAGAGCAGGGGAGCCATTGACCTGCACTGCGGACATCTCGGCGTTGACCAGGTTCGAGCCGGCGGCCAGCAAGCGGGCCACCTTGTCGGCTCCCACGATGGGCTGCCGCAAGGCTTGCTTGACTCCGCCACCGTCAGCCATCAGGACGACTTCGGGCGCGAGGATGTCCAGCAGGCTCTGCAGATCGCCTGTGTGGACTGCTCGCTGGAACGCCTCGAGCGCACCGCGGGTCTCGGCCGGAGAGACGACTCCGCGAGGCCGGCGCGCGGCGACATGGGCTCGCGCGCGGTGGGCGATCTGGCGAACCGTGGCCGGGCTCTTCTCGACGGCTTCCGCGATCTCGTCATACTCCAGAGCGAAAACCTCGCGCAGCAGGAACACCGCCCGCTCCGTCGGTCCGAGGGTCTCCAGTACTAGGAGCATCGCCATCGAGACGCTTTCTGCCAACTCCACGTCCTCGGCCACATCCGGCGCGGTGAGCAACGGCTCAGGCAACCACGAGCCGACGTAGGACTCCTTGCGACGGCCGAGCGTGCGTATCCGGATCAGCGCCTGGCGGGTGGTGATCCGGACCAGGTACGCGCGCTGGTCCCTCACCGTGTCGAGATCGACGCCCGCCCACTTCAACCAGGTCTCCTGGAGAACGTCCTCCGCGTCTGCGGCCGACCCGAGCATCTCGTAGGCGACCGTGAAGAGCAGGTTGCGGTGGGCAACGAATGCCGCAGTACCAGGGTCCGGCATAGGTGACTCCTCACTCTCGACTGTGCCGCCCACAAGACGCCGGATCCCACCGGTTTGTGACACCGAAGATCGGTGGCTCACGTCACACCACCGCGCTGTCACGTCGATCGGGTGGCCGGCATCTTGTGTTCGTCAGTGCAACTCCACTAGTGAGGACGATGTCATGGAGCCCCGTTTCAACCTGTTCGACAGCCCGACCGCCGCGAAGGTCTCCAAGCGGTTCTACAACACTGCGCTGGCCCTGGAGCAGTCGGCGCTGCCGAAACCTCTGCGGGAACTGGTGGAACTGCGCGTCAGCCAGATCAATGGCTGCGGTTTCTGCGTTGACTTCCACACCAAGGAGGCCGCGGCCGCCGGGGAGACCTCTGTCCGGCTCCACCTGGTCGCCGCCTGGCGCGAGTCCAGCGTGTTCACTGAGGCCGAGCGAGCGGCGCTGGCGCTCGCCGAGGAGGGCACCCGGCTCGCCGACGCCCACCAGGGCGTGTCCGACGAGACCTGGGCCGCGGTGCGCAAGCACTACGACGATGACCAGGTCGGCGCACTGGTCTGCGTGGTCGCCATGATCAACGCGGCCAACCGGATGGGCGTGATCGTGCGCAACCCGGGAGGTTCCTACGAGCCCGGCATGTTCGCCGCGCTAGAACTCAACTGACCGGCAGACGAATCCCGGCCGGCACGGATCTGGGCCGGCCTCGCGTCCCGGAGTACCCCGGGACGTCGGTTCTGCACCGTGGACGGGGGTTTGTGCGCGATGGCAGCCTCCCGCTACCACCACGCCCACCGTCCGCGGTGCAGAACCCGCGTCGATCCTCATCCCTCCTGAGGATCGATCGCACCCCTGACTCCTCGGCGCAGCAGCCCGTGGGCGCTGGTCACGCTGATGAGCAGGGCAAACACGGCCCAGACGGATCCGACGTCGCCCAGGTCCGGCCCGTTCCCACGGGAGCCGGCAGCGACGGCGGTGCTGACCGCGGCGACCGCGATCAGAGGGCCGAGCATCAGTAGTACGACCACGTCCATCAGGACCTGTCCCTACGGTCGAGTGTTGCCCCGGACAACACTGTTTGGACATGCGTACGGCTGAGCTGTCCGCGCGAGCGGCGGAGAGTTTCCTCTCCGCCGCACACGCGTACGGTCAATCCCTGGCAGGCAGGCCCCCCTGATTGCCCTTGGATGACGTGCCCCCACCCCATCCATCCGTTGCATCGGGTGGACAGGGGTGGTCGTTACAGGGTTCCTGGCAATTGGGTAAAAATTGCACAAAATTGCGCGGGAGACCCCTTTCCGCGCGGCAGGAGTGTGTGCAGAGGGTTACCGGAGGGCGTCCCAGGCCAGCCGGGCCGCTCCGAGCAGGCCGGCGTTGTCCAATTGGGCCGGCTCGACGGTGAGGTCGGCGACGAAAGGGAGCTGCGCGAGCCGCTTCACCCAGCGCTGGACCGGGTCGAACAGCACCGGGCCGGCCTTCGCCACCCCGCCGCCGATCACGACGGTGGTCAGGTCGACCGTGACGGCGGTCGCAACGATGCCCGCGGCAAGAGCCTGAGCGCCGTCATCGAAAACCTGTACTGCGATCCCGTCGCCGGCCGCCGCGTCTGCCGACAGCACGGCTGCGTCCACGGTCTCGGTCGGCCGCCAGCCCTTGCGCTGGGCCCGGGCGACCATCCGTGGCCCGCTCGCGTAGGTCTCGACACACCCGTACGACCCGCACGCGCAGGCCTCGCCGTCCAGGTCCACCACCATGTGCCCGAGGTGCGCCGCATTCCCGGACTGCCCGAGCAGCGGCCTCCCCTCGACCACGATGCCGCCGCCGACACCGGTCGACACCACGATGCCGAGCAGGTTGTCGACGTTGCGTCCGGCACCGGTCCAGAACTCGCCGAGCGCGAAGCAGTGCCCGTCCACGCCCAGTTCCACCGGCACGTCACCGACCAGCGCCCGGACCCGGTCGACGAGGGGGAAGTTCCGCCAGCCGGCGATGTTGACCGGCGAGACCAGACCGTGCTTCTGGTCGAGCGGCCCGGCCGAGCCGATCCCGACCGCGGCCGGGCTCAGGTCGCCCTGCACCCGGCCGATCAGTTCGCCCAGCGCGGCGAAGACCTGGTCCGCGTCGCCGGGCGGCGTCTGGATCCGGTCTCCGGTGAGGATCTCGCCGTCCGCGGACACGATCGCGGCGGCCATCTTCGTGCCGCCGATGTCGATGCCGAGAACAGCCGTTGCCTCGTCGCTCATGGTTCCCCTGTCAGTGCGAGTGCGGAGTGCGCTGTGCGGTCACGGTCATCTGGCTCCGTCGAGAGCGGTCAAGGTCGAGAGACAACGTTATCCGTAACCGGCCGATTCAGCGAGAGCTCGATCACGGACTTTGGCCATCCTCCCGCACGGGAGGGCCATACATTTGCCATGACAAAGGCTGACAACGATGGCGTCGGCAGGGCACGGACAGGGCGGATCTTGCTATCAGTGACGGCCGGGGAAAGAGAGAACCGCCATCCGGCCCAGCGGCCGGATGGCGGTTCCTGTCAGAGCGGGTCAGACCTGGTTGAGGCCCGGCGAACCTGCTTCGACCACGAAGGACGCCCGGGTCGAGATCGGGGCTCCGGGAGTCGTGACGTGCGGCAGCACCTTGAAGTCGGCGCGCAGGCTGTCGCGCTCGATCCGGGTGCTGACGTAGCCGCGCTGATTGCTCACCAGCTTGATGTGCGGGTTCTCGGCCAGCAGTTGGAGCTCGCCGGCCGTCGGCGTGGCCGTGCCGTCGCCGCCGGAGGTGATCGAGGTGGTCACCAGTTCGACGCCGACGGTGGCCGAGTCCGGGTTGCGGAAGTCGGCCTTGAGGTCGTTCGCGTAGTGCTTGTGGACGTCGCCGGTCAGTACGACCGGGTTCTTCACCCTGCGCTGCTGGATGCCGTCGAGGATCCGCTGCCGCGACGCGACGTACCCGTCCCAGGCGTCCATGCTGAAGCTGACCGCCGGTCCGGCGGTGAAGTCGCGGGCGGCGAAGAACACCTGCTGTCCGATCACGTCCCAGGTGGCGGAGGACCGGCCGAGGCCGTCCAGCAACCACTTCTCCTGCTGCGGACCGGTGATCGACCGGGCCGGGTCGAGCGCGGCCGGGCAGTCCGAGGTGGTGTCGTTGCAGGCCTGGTCGCTGCGGTACTGCCTGGTGTCGAGCATGTGGAACGCCGCCAGCCGACCCCACTGGATCCGCCGGTAGATCTGCATGTCGATGCCACTCGGAATGCTGCTGCGCCGCAGCGGCATGTTCTCGTAGTAGACCCGGTACGCCGCCGCGCGCCGCTCCAGGAAGCCTGCCTGCCCGGGAGGCGACGGGATCTCGTCGGCGTAGTTGTTCTCCAACTCGTGGTCGTCCCAGACGACGACCCACGGTGCCACCTGGTGCGCGGCCTGCAGGTCGGGGTCGGCACGGTACTGCGCATGCCGCACCCGGTAGTCGGCCAGGGTCCAGATCTCCTTGGCAGGGGAGTGCGTCCGGTCCCCTGTACCACCGGCCCCTTCGTAGATGTAGTCGCCCAGGTGAACGATCAGCGACGGGTGCTCCTCGGCCATTCGCCGATAGGCGGTGAAGTAGCCGGCGGGGAAGTTCGAGCAGGAGACGAACGACATGGCCAGGGGAGAGCCGTAGGTGCCGGGGAAGGGCGTGGTCACCGTGCGGCCGACCTCAGACAGGTGCCGCTCGCAACGGAACCAGTAGAAGTACTCGCGACCCGGCAGCAGGCCGCTGACCTCGACGTGGACTGCGTGCGCGGACTCCGGTCCCGCCGAGACCACACCGGCCCGGACGACCTTGCGCATCTGTGGATCGAGGGCGAGTTGCCACTGGACCGAGTAGCGGCGGCTGGGCATTCCGCCCAGGCCGTCGGTGGCCAGTGGATCGAGGGCGAGCTTGGTCCAGAGCACCACGCTCTTGTAGTCCGGGTCGCCGGAGGCGATGCCGAGCGTGAACGGATCGCCGAGCGGTTGGGCCGGTCCACCGGACGGGACCGGAACGGGAGAGCCGGCTGCTGAACCGGCCGACAGAGCGCTGATCCCGGCTGCGGTCGCGGCCGAGGCCGCCAGCAGGGTCCGGCGGCTGATGGGTGTGACGGGCATGGGCGGGCTCCGTAACAGTCGTGTGGAATCGATTACCCACCCACCGTCGCGTCGGCAGGCGAACCTCGGATGACCTACAGGCGTCGAGGTGAGGAAGGTTCCGACGCAGACTCGGACTGGTGTTCCGAGGGCTGGACAGGAGAGGGTGTCCGGATGACTGAACAGTCGAAGACCTTCTCCGCCTCCGAGCCCCAGTCGGTGGATCGTGACGCCGCCGGCGCGCTGATCGTCGGCTTCACCGGAACCACCGCCCCGGACGACCTACGGCGAGCCGTCGCCGACGGTCTGGGTGCCGTCATCCTGTTCACCCGCAACGTCGCCGACGCCGAACAGGTCACCGCCCTGACCGCGTCCCTGCGGGCGGAACGGCCGGACCTGCTGATCGCGATCGATCACGAAGGCGGCGAATTCAGTCACCTCGCCCCCGCGAACCCGTGGCCGCTGGCCTCGCCCCGCTCGCTAGGCGCGCTCGACGACCTGGACCTGACCCGAGCCTCGGCCCGGGACGCCGCGGCGACCCTCGCCTCACTCGGCATCGACCTGATGCTGGCCCCGTCGGTCGACGTGAACAGCAATCCGGCGAACCCGGTGATCTCGACCCGATCCTTCGGTACGACGGCCGGCGTCGTCTCACGGCACGGTGTCGCCTTCGTCGAGGGCGTCCACCAGGCCGGCATCGCCGCCTGCCCGAAGCACTTCCCGGGCCACGGCGACGTCGCGGTCGACTCCCACCTCGCCCTGCCACGGGTGGACCGTTCGATCGAGGAGGTCACCGCCGTCGAACTGGCGCCGTTCAAGGCCACGATCGACGCCGGCGCCGACGTCATCATGAGCGCCCACATCATCTTCTCCGCGTACGACGATCAGCCGGCCACGTTGTCTCACCGGATCCTGCACGGATTGCTGCGGGAAGAACTCGGCTTCACCGGGGTGATCACCACCGATGCGCTGGAGATGCAGGCGATCACCGCGACCCGGTCGATCGAGGATGCCGCGGTCGCGTCGATCAGGGCCGGGGCCGACCTGGCGATGATCGCGATCGGCGAAGCGGATCCGCAGGCACTGACCGCGCGCCTGGTCGATGCCGTCGGCAACGGATCACTGGACGCCACCCGGCTGGCTGACGCGGCCCGGCGGGTCCGTGAACTCGCTGCAGCCCTTGCTCAAAGGACCCGTCAGCCCGGGCTCGACGGTGCGCCGATCCGCGAGGTGGCGGCACGGACGGTGGCTGGGCAAGAATTCACGGCACTCGGCGGATCGCCGTACGTGGTGGATCTGACGCAGGGACTGCACCCAGCCTGGAACCCCTACTTCAGCGGCCTTCCCGAGGTGTTCGCGCGGATCGCTCGGGGGTCGGACGGCGTCGTCCTGCGCGGCGAAGACGCCGACGCCCTGTCGGCCGCCCAAGCCGCCGCGATCGGCCGCCCGCTGGTCGTCGCAATCCAAGACGCAGTCCGTACTCCGTGGATGCGCGCCGCCCTCGGCCGACTCCTCGAGGACCACGAGGGCGACGTCTTCGTCCTTTGCACAGGCATCCCAGAAGACCGCGCAATCGTCCCAGCCGCTGTACCTACCGCAGTAACGTATGGCCGCAACCTCGTAGTACTGGAGGAAGTAGCCAAAGCCCTAACCCGCCAGCCGTAACACCGGTGCGTCGGGTGGGGGTGGTTCGCGGGCCGGTAGGTGGATGTGGTTCGCGTCGCCGGGCTGCGTGAGTTTGCTAGTCGCGGTGAGGTGAGTCAAGGGCGCTTCGCGGCCCTTCGGGCTCGAACAAGTTCGACCCTTGACACACCTCACCACGACCAGGGAAGGACGCAGCTACGCCCGGAG
>NZ_DASRXP010000723.1:0-3721 GCF_035687465.1 Kribbella sp. | reverse complement strand
GCCGCCCGGGTAATCCGCTGGGGGTGGCAGACGGCATCCCTCGGGCCGACCGGGGCGAATGCGGCCAGCAGGACGAAGGCCCGGACCTCCACCACTCAGCAACCTCCCGCCAGTGCCCCCGCCGGAGCGGCTCCACGCCTGCGCCGACGCCCGGCCGGGAGGTTCCGGTGCCTGGCCGGGAGGTTACTGAGTGCTGGGCGTCCGGGGCACCCCCTGCCGAACCACCTAGCGGAACGCGCGCACCACCAGGTGGACCAGCCGGTGAACCGCCCGGCCGATAGCGGCCTGCTCGGCCGATACCGTCCTGTAGACCGGCATCGGTCCAACGACCCGGCATCCGACCGGGCGCGCCTGCCGCCGATAGCGGGCTGTTCGACCGATAGCGCCCAGTAGACCGGCATCGGCCCCACAAGCCGGCAGCCGACCGAACCACGCCACGACCTCCAGCACGGCCCCCCACCCAGACCTACAGAACCCACCGAAACCGGGAAACCGGTTCCCGGACAGGGTTCCGCGACTTCTGTAGGTCCGGATGGGGTCACGTCGGTAACCGGCGCCACCCGGGCCGACGGAATCAGCGGAATCGCCGAACATCCCGCCGGGACCACCCGGGCGAACGGAATCCCCTGATGCTGCTCACACGTCAGCGCGGATCCGCGTAGCTGCGTCCTTCCCTGGCCGAGGTGGTGGGTGTCAAGGGGCGAACTTGTTCGAGCCCGAAGGGCCGCGAAGCGCCCTTGACACCCAGTACCTCGGCTAGCACCATCACGCAGCGGAGACCGCGCAACCACAGCACCAATGCACCGGCGCAACCACATCACCAAGGCGCGGGCGCCGCAACCACATCACCAAGGCGCGGGCGCAACCACATCACCAAGGCGTGGGCGCCGCAACCACAGCACCAAGGCGCGGGCGCAACCACAGTCCCAATTCGCCCGATGGCAACCACCGACCCAGCGCACCGTCGTACCAGGTCTCAGAGTTGCTGGCGGCAACCACTTGGGATCGGGGCGGTCGGTCCTGGACGGGGTGCGGGTGTGGGTGCCTGAATGGGAAGGGTTCTGGTCGGTTCGGCGCGAGGGATCCGGTCGGCGGGCATGATGATGGCCTTGGTGTCTACGGGGGAGGGGCTGGGTGTGGCGATCGACTGGGGTGTTGGGCGGTATGAGCCGACGGGGGAGTACTTGCGGCCGGTGTCCGAGGTGGTGGTCGGGTTGTCCGGGGCGTTGGCCGGGAAGTCGGTTGTCGACGTCGGGTGCGGAACTGGCAACGCTGCTTTGATGGCGGCGGAGCGAGGGGCGGTCGTGACTGGGGTTGACCCGGCCGCGCGGCTGCTGGAGGTTGCTCGGGAGCGGGCTGCTGCGGAGCAGGTCGAGGTGAACTTTGTGGCAGGGGACGCGGCGTCGATCGCCGTGGCAGATCAGTCCGCAGACCTGGTGTTGTCGGTATTCGGCACGATCTTTGCGCCGGATGGTGAAGCGGCGATCGCCGAGTTGGTTCGCGTGACCGCGCCCGGCGGGATCATCCGCTTCACCGCGTGGCCGCCTGGTGGACCGCTGTCGGCGATCAACAAGGTGGCCGAGCAGTTCATGGCCGAGGTGATGGGCAAACCAGCCGAAGCCGGAACCGCCGCACCCGGAACCACCGCACCCGGAACCGCCGTCGGCGCGGCTGGAAGGGTCACGGGCGTAGCCGTTCCGGTGATCGCTGTAGCTGCTCAACCGAAGCCGTTCGCCTGGTTCGATGTGGACGTGGTGCGGGCCGCGTTCGCGCCGTACGGGTTCGAGGTTGAGCTTGCTCGGCGCGGGCTGGAGTTCAGGGAAGTGTCGCCGGAGGCGTATCTGGCGAAGGGGGCGCAGCATCCGATGTCGGTCAGTGCGATGAGTGCGCTGGCCGGGCATCCCGACGGCAAGGAGCTCGAGGCTGAGCTGCTGTCGCGGCTGCGGGCCGTGATCACCGAAGTGAACGAGGATCCCCCCGCCTTCAAGTCCACTAACGACTACGTCATCCTCACCGCCCAGCGGGCCTAGCCGGCTTGGGCGGATGGCGCCGTTGAGGGTTTGGGGCGGAGGACGCCGGCGAAGAAGGCGAGGCCGGTGGTCAGGGCGGTGACGACGATGAACGACATCGTCAGGCTGCTCGCCTGAGCGATGCCGCCGATGATCGACGGAGCGACCAGGCCCGAGGCGTAGGTGACCGTGGCGACGCCGGCGATCGCCTGGCTCGGGTTCGGGCCGGTGTGGCCGGCTGCGGCGAAGGCGAGGGGAACCACTACCGCGATGCCGAGTCCCAGCAGGCCGAAGCCCGCCATCGCGATCACCGGATTTGGTGCGATGACAACCAGCAGGCCGCCGAGGGTGGCGATCAGGCCGCTGATGCGCACAGTACGAACCGCGCCGAAGCGATCCACCACCGCGTCACCCGCGATCCGCGCCACCGCCATCGTCAGCGTGAAGCCGGTCGTCGCCGCGGCCGCGACACCCGCGGAGGTCGTCAGCACGTCCTCGAGGTAGATCGCGGACCAGTCCAGGCTCGCGCCCTCCGCGAACACCGCGCAGAAGCCGACAGCGCCGATCAGCAGCGCCGACTTCGGTGGCAACGCGAACCGTGGAGGTGCGACCTCATCCTCTGTCGGGTGCAGGTTCAAGACGTAGTGGCAGGCGAACGCTCCGAGCACGGTGAGCACGACAGCGACCACGGCGTGATGCAGTTGGGCGCTGATGTCGAGGTGCGCGGCGACCGTGCCGACTCCGGAGCCGAGCAGAGCGCCCACGCTCCACATGCCGTGCAGGCCGGACATGATCGACTTCTTCAGCCGATGTTCGACCTCGACGCCCAAGGCGTTCATCGCGACATCGGCCATGCCCGCGGTCGCGCCGTACACGAGGAGGGCTCCGCAAAGAGCCAGCAGGTTCGGCGCGAGCGACGGCAGGATGAGTGCGAGGGTCCACAGCGCCAGCAGGCCGCGGAGTGCGGTGCGGGTGCCCAGCCGGTGGCTGATCCGGGCCGCGAGCGGCATCGCCAGCGCGGCCCCGAGGGCGGGGAACGCGAGCGACAGCCCGAGTTGCCCGGCGCTCACGCCGGCGTGGTCCTGGATCCACGGCACCCGGGTGGCGAACGATCCTGTCACCGCTCCGTGCACGCAGAAGACCGCTCCGACCGCGTAACGCGCGCGGCGAACCTCCTCGACCACTCGATCAGCCCCTTCTAGAACCAAACAAAGATTTTGTTTGAACGCTCATTGGGATGTTAGATTTTCCCTCATGAAGAGTCTCGAGCGCCAGCGGGTCATCGTAGAGCGCCTGAGGGGGTCAGCGCGGGTCGGTGTCGCCGAACTCGTCGCTGCCACCGGGGCATCCGACATGACAGTCAGGCGTGATCTCGATTTCCTGGCGGCCCAGGGGGTCCTGAAGCGGATCCACGGCGGGGCCATCACTTCCCTGCCGACCGGGGTCGAGCCGCCCTTCGTCGCGCGGGCGACCGAGGCGATCGCGGCCAAGCAGGCGATCGCGGCGGCCGCGGTGGAGAACATCCGCGACGGCGAGACGATCGTCCTCGACAGCGGCACGACCGCACTCGAGGTGGCGCGGCTGCTCCGCCATCGCACGGTCACCGTGATGCCGCTGTCCCTGCAGGTCGCCAATGAGCTGACGGGAGCGCCCGGTGTCCGCCTGCTGATGCCTGGCGGCGAACCGAGACCGGGCGAGCTGGCGATGGTCGG
>NZ_DASRXP010000722.1:0-25123 GCF_035687465.1 Kribbella sp. | reverse complement strand
ACGGCGGGGTCGAGGGCGGCGGGGTCGGCGTCGACGACGGCGTGTAGGTGGGCGTCGGCGTGCCCATGTTGTCGTCCGAAGGCTCGGCGAAGTTCTCCTCCGGAAGGCCCTCCATCGCCGGCTCCATGTAGGCGAGCCAAGTCTTCGTCGGCCAGTTGCCACCGAAGAAGGCCGGATCGTCGCTGTACGGGTCGAGGTCGGACTCGCCTTCCTTGCCGGCCCGGTACAGCACTGCCGTCGACAGCTGTGGCGTGTAGCCGACCCACCAGGAGGTCAACGTGTCGGAGCTCGTGTCGTACTTCTCGCACTTGCACGCCTTGTTCGCCTTGGCATGGTCGCTCGAGATACCACCGGCGGTCCCGGTCTTGCCCGCGGCCGGCCGGTCGAGCTCCTGGGCCCGGGTGCCGGTGCCCTTCTTGTCCTCGACAACCTGCTGCAACGCGTAGCTGGTCGTATTGGCGACGTCCTTGTCCATCGCCTCGGTGGGCTTGAGCGACTTCTCCGACCACTTGACGTTGCCCTGGAGGTCCTTGACCTCCTTGATGACGTGCACCGGCACATGCGAGCCTTCGTTGGCAAAGGTGCCGTAGGCGCTGGCCATGTCGACCGGCGACGCGTAGGCGTTCGGACCGAGCACCAGGGCGGGCGCATCGCGGTCAGTGGCCGGGATCGTCGGGATCCCCGCTGCCTCGGCCATGTCGGCGACCTTGCTCGGACCGTTGTCCATCTTGTTGTCGACGAGGTCGTAGAAGGCGGTGTTGACCGACTGTTCGGTCGCGCTCAACAGGCTGGGCCGGCCGTAGTTCTCCCCGAGCTCGTTGTCGTACTTGCCGCCGCGGATCTCGATCGGTCCGTTGCCCTCGAACCTGTCCTCGAGCTTGACGCCGTCCTTCAGAGCCGCAGCCACCGCGAACGGCTTGAAGGACGACCCTGGTCTGGCCTTGGCCGTCGCCCAGTTGATCTGGCTCTTCAGGTAGTTCGGTCCACCGACCATCGCCACCAGTTCGCCCGTCTGTGGACGGACGGAGGCCAGCCCGATGTGGAGCTTGTCCGCGGTGGCCGGCTGATCCTTGTTGAAGACCGCCGCAACAGCGTCCTCCTGGAGCTTCTTGTCAAAGGTCGTCGTCACCTTCAGACCGCCACCGTCGATCTCGTCGTCGCTGAAGCCCAGCTTCACCAACTCTCGCCGGGCCATATCCAGCAGGAAACCCTGCGTACCGCCGAACCGGTCGCTCTTCGGCTTCTTCTTCAGTGGCGGGAGCTTCTTGCCCCAGGCGGTGGCGTTCGACTCGGTGATGGTGCCGGTCTGGCGCATGCCGTCGAGCACGTAGCGGTAGCGCTCGAGAATGCGCTTCTGCGCGGCCGCGTCCTTCTGGTCCGGATCGAAGATCGTGGGGTTATTCAGGACCGTCGCCAGGAAGGCCGCCTGCCCGACGTTCAGCTTGGCCGGATCCGGCTGACTGAAGTACGCATCGCCGGCCGCGGCGATGCCGTAGGCGCCCTCGCCGAAGTAGATGGTGTTCAGGTAACCCTCGAGGATGTCCTTCTTGTCCGTCTGCCGGCTCAGCTTGGTGGCGATGAAGAGCTCGGAGAACTTCCGCGCGAAGGTGCGCTCCTGGGTCAGGTACATGACCTTGACGTACTGCTGCGTGATCGTCGAGCCACCCTGCAGTTGCTCGCCGCGGGCGATGTTGAACGCGGCCCGTGCCATCCCGGACGGCGAGATGCCCGGGTTGGTCCAGAAGGTCCGGTCCTCGGCCGCGATCACCGCGTCCTGGACGGTCTTCGGAATCTTGTCCAGCGGCACCGAGCGGCGGTTCTGCTCGAAGAAGGAGCCCATCGGCTGGCCACCGGCGTACGTCACCGTGGTGGTGTTGGTCTCGAACTTCTTGTTCGGGTCCGGGATGTCCGTCAACTGGTACCCGATGAAGAACGTGGCTGCGGCGCCGATCACCCCGAGGCAGAAGAGTGCCACCAGCCACCCGAGGACCCGCAGTGCCCAGTGTTTCTTCCGGCGGGCGCGGGACGGGGCGGCCTTCCTACGAGCTTCACTCACAGTGCAATCCTCGACGATCTCGCTGAAGTCATTGCGGCCCAGAGTACGGCCGCTGTGGTAACGGCCCCGAATTCCCTGAGGATCTTAACGCTCAGCCCGCTCATCCCGAGACCACCATGAGTACGCCTGGTGATCAGCCGGTGACGTGTGGGGCGAGGAGGGTGACGGCGATCAGGGCGGCCGGGAAGCAGGCGAGGAACAGGGTGAAGGTGTAGCCCATGATGTCGCGTGCCTTGAGGCCCAGGATCGCCAGCGTCGGCAGCATCCAGAACGGCTGCAGCAGGTTGGCGCTGGCCTCGCCGAGGTCGTACACGACAACCATCCAGCCCGCGTCCACCTTGAGCTCGTTGGCCGCCTGCAGCACGTACGGCGCCTCGATCACCCACTTGCTGCCACCGCTGGGCACGAACACCCCGAGGATGCAGGAGTAGATCGCCACCAAGGGCGGGAAGAAGAACTGGTTGCTTGCCTGCACCAACCACCCGGCCAGGCGGGCGGAGATGCCGGTGTAGGCGATCATGCCGAAGATGCCGCCGTACAGAGGGAACTGCAGCAGTACGCCGGCCGCCGCCGGTGCCCCGTCACGCACAGCCCGGGCCATCCGCCACGGCCGCCAGTGCAGCAGCATCGCGAGGAGGAACAGGATCAGGTTCACCGTGTTCAGGTCGAGCGCGTTGAAGAAGCTCTTGCCGTCGAAGTAGCGAACCAGGTAGACCGCGCCGAGCAGGACGATGAACAGGCTGAACAGGGGTGAGTGCTCCAGCCAGTCCCCCGGCCGGCGCTTCTCCTCTTCCGATCCCTCGCCCCGATGGCCGTTATAGGCAGAACCACGGCCGATCAGCGGACGGAGCTCGATGCCGAGGTGCTCGGCGGTTCGTGCGTTCTCCGCGGTGGGCGCGACGAACCACGCCATCACCACGCCCACGCAGTACACGAAGAGAGTGGCGACGATCGCCTGCCAGGTGAAGATGGTGTCGCTCAGCGGGATCAGGCCGCTGGCGTGACCGCCGGCGCGGATCACCTCCTGGACCGGCGCCGGGCTGCTGCTGGCGCTCGCGACCTGCAGCGCGGCCGAGCCGGACAGTCCCTGCGCCCAGACCGTGCCGAGCCCCAGGAACGCCATCGCACCGAGCGCCCGATAGTCCGCCTTGGGGATGTTGCGGGCGACCTCGCGGGCCAGGATCGCGGCGAAGATCAGGCTGAAGGCCCAGTTCAGGTACGACGCGAGCATGGCGACCGCGGCCACGAAGGCGACCGCACCGCGAGGCGATTTCGGGATCCTCGCCAGCCGGGTGATCAAACGAGCCACCGGACCGCTGGTGGCCACTGCGTACCCGCCGATGATGATCATCGCCATCTGCAGCGTGAAGGTGATCAGGCTCCAGAAGCCGACGCCCCAGGCGTCGACCATGCCGAAGCCCTTGGTCGCCGCCGGGTCGTCCGGCCGCTTCAGCAGCGGCTCGCCGGTGACCAGGCCGAACAGCAGCACCACGAACGTTCCGACCAGCACGAACCCGAACGCGTCGGGCAACCACTTCTCGGTGAAGGCCGTGAAACGCAGCGCGATCCGGGCCAGCGGCCCCTCGCCCTCCACACCGTGTCTCGCGTGCTTCCCGTGGCTGTCCGCCATGACCCTCCGCTCTTGCGCCACGACTTTGTGTCAGCTGATTAACGCAGATCAGCGCCTGACGTAACAGGTTTCGCCGCGGCGAGGCGTGGCGCGACCTGACAAAGGTCGACTTTGTCAGGAGTTGTCGATCCGGATCGGGGTGCCTACAGTGGCGGTGCGATGTATCGAGTCGATACATCAGGTCATGACAAACCAGATCGAGGAGGTGGGGGATGGGAAACCGCAGTGGTGTCCTGGAGCTCGCCGTACTCGGTCTGCTGCACGAAGCGCCGATGCACGGCTACGAGCTCCGCAAGCGCGTGAACGCCCAGTTCGGCTGGGGTCGCGTGCTGTCTTTCGGGTCGCTCTACCCGTGTCTGAAGGCGATGCTCCGCAACGGTCTGATCTCCGCCGACGCCGGGACCCCGGACGGGCGGAGACAGAAGATCGTCTACACGATCACGGCCGACGGCAAGGACCACTTCGCCCAAGCGATGCACGACGCCGGACCGTCGGCGTGGGAGGACGACACGTTCGGCGTCCGGTTCTCGTTCTTCGGCCGCACCGATCCGGCCACCAGGCTGCGCATCCTCGAGGGCCGACGGGCCCGGATGGAGGAGCGGCTGGCCAACTTCCGGGCCGCGATGAGCCGGACCGCGGAGCGGGTCGATACCTACACCCTCGAGCTGCAACGGCACGGCCTGGAGTCGGCCGAGCGCGAGGTCCGCTGGCTGAACGAGCTGATCGACGGCGAACGGCGCCAGCAGCGGCCCCCTGAACAGCAACACCCGCCTGTAACACCCCCCAACTAAGGAGTTTCCATGACTTCGATCCGCGTAGCGATCGTCGGTGTCGGCAACTGCGCCAGCTCACTCGTGCAGGGCGTGCACTACTACCGTGACGCGAAGCCCGATGAGCGTGTCCCCGGTCTGATGCACGTCCAGTTCGGCGACTACCACGTCCGCGACGTCGAGTTCGTCGCCGCGTTCGACGTGGACGGCAAGAAGGTCGGCCTCGACCTCGCCGACGCGATCGGCGCCAGCGAGAACAACACGATCAAGATCTGCGACGTGCCGCCGAGCGGCATCACGGTGCAGCGTGGTCACACCCTGGACGGCCTCGGCAAGTATTACCGCGAGACCATCACCGAGTCCGACGCCGCGCCGGTCGACATCGTCGCCGCGCTGCGTGAGGCCCAGGTCGACGTCCTGGTCTGCTACCTGCCGGTCGGTTCGGAGCAGGCGGCCAAGTTCTACGCCCAGTGCGCGATCGACGCGAACGTCGCCTTCGTCAACGCGCTGCCCGTCTTCATCGCCGGCACCAAGGAGTGGGCGGACAAGTTCACCGCGGCCGGGGTGCCGATCGTCGGCGACGACATCAAGTCGCAGATCGGCGCCACCATCACCCACCGGGTGCTGGCCAAGCTGTTCGAGGACCGCGGCGTCACCGTCGACCGGACCTACCAGCTGAACGTCGGCGGCAACATGGACTTCAAGAACATGCTGGAGCGCGACCGGCTGGAGTCCAAGAAGATCAGCAAGACCCAGTCCGTCACCTCGCAGCTGGTCAACGACATCGACCCGCGCAACGTGCACATCGGCCCGTCGGACTACGTGGCCTGGCTGGACGACCGCAAGTGGGCCTTCATCCGGCTCGAGGGCCGCAACTTCGGCGACGTGCCGCTGTCGCTGGAGTACAAGCTCGAGGTCTGGGACTCGCCGAACTCGGCCGGCATCATCATCGACGCGATCCGCGCGGTGAAGATCGCCAAGGACCGCGGCATCGGCGGCCCGATCCTGTCGGCCTCCTCGTACTTCATGAAGTCGCCGCCGGAGCAGTACGCCGACGACGTCTGCCGCGACCTGGTGGAGAAGTTCATCAAGGGCGAGGTCGAGCGCTGATCGGCGCTGACGTCCCCCGCCCCTGACCGGGCGGAGATACTGGCTGGGTCCCGCGGCTGTCTGCTCGCCGCGGGGCCCTGCTTTCTGCTCGCCGTGGGCACCGGTTTGCTCTAGGTTTGTCGACCGTGAGGTACGACGAGTTTCGTGCGGCGTTCGACGCCGTGCAGCAGGCGTGCCTCGAGGCGCGGCTGAACGTGGACGGACTGGCCGCCGAGGTGGACCGGTTGACGGTGTTACGCGACCAGGTGGAGCTCCGGTCCGATCGTGAGCAGGCCGCCTCGGATGTCGCCTCGCTGGCCGATCTGCTCGAGATGGCCCGGCGAACCGCGCCGCCGCCGGCGTCACCGGAGTACGAGAAGGCTTACCGGGAGGCCTCGGCCGTGATGGCGGAGGCGAACGGCCCGGACGGCTCGGTGGCGGAACGGGTCCAGCGGATCCAGCGGGCGATCAAGAAGATCGGCAAGCTCGCCGACCGCGTCGACGACCCCGGCGAGCGGTTCAACCTGCTCAAGCTCGCCGAACCCCTCGCGATGCTCGCCAGCTCCCTCCAGCACACCGCCCGCTGACCTCAGGTTTTCCACAACCAGCCCGTACTGCGGGCTGTGGCCCGGGTGATCCCGGGCGTTGTCCACAGGCGGGAGATCCGCGGCTGAGGAACGGCCGAATCTCCATATGTTCTCCGGCGACGAACCAATCGCAGGAGGACAGCAATGGAACACGACGAAGTACCGGGCGACCGTCTCGCCCGCACCCAGTGGCTGATCGCCCAACTGCGGCAGCGCGCGGCCGAGTGTGAGGACCCTCGCGAGCAGGACAACCTCCGCCGCTCGGCCGACTCCTTGGTCCGCCTCGCGACGGCCCTCCGCGCATGACCGCCATCGACGAGATCCACTCCGCCCTGCAGCAGCACAACTCCGGGAGGCACGCTGCGGGTGTAGTGCCACGCACCTTGGTGGAGTTGCTCGCCAACCATGCCCCGGCCGCCCTCTCGATCTCCGGCGCCGGACAGACCGCGTGGAACGGTCAGGTCGTCGAAGCCGGCGAGGGAATCCTGGGTCTGGCTCACTGGGACGGCACTCTCCACCTGGACCGCGAGTGCATTCTCGATCCGCTGCGCGAGATGTACAGCCGCTCCGGCCTGATCCAGTCGGACGCGATGCTGACCCGCTACCGCGAAGCCCTCGTGACGATGCTCCACGAGCAGTCCCACTTCCTCGGCCCGTCCGGCGCCACCCAGGAAGCGGCTCGACAAGCCTTCAAGCAACCGGGGAGCCGCGCCCTGGAAGAGGGTGTCGCCGAGGCCTGGGCCCACGCGCACCTCGACGACTACCTGACCACCCTCGGCGTGGATCAGGTCGCCCCTGGCATCGACCAGGTGCGGGCCGAGCCGTCGTACCAGGCCTTCGTGCCCGCCGTCACCCTGCTCACGGACGACCTCGACGAGCGAACCGGCCTGCCGGCGGGCGAGACGCTGCGAGCACTGAACCGTGAAACAGCGGAAGGCCAATGGCCTTTGGTGGTCGACCTCGTCTACTGCTCAAGCGGCCTACCGGAGTGCGTCCCACCCAACCGCGAACCAGTGGTGCGCCTGCGGCTGGAGAACACTCTCCGCGAGTCCTTCCGGAGCCTGGAGGACTTCGAAGGCCACCCTCGTGGCTACGAAGCAGCCCGCTCGAAATCCACCGCCCGCCAATGCATCGACCGCCTGAACACCGAGATCCAAACCGCCGAACGCTACTTCCAGGCGCCCACCAGGACTCCGGACCAAGCCACCGCGCTCCGCTCCGCCCTCTCCGGCCTGGCCCCACCGAAGACGCCCGCCCAATCCCGGCCGACCACAACCGCCGGCGCCGAGGTCACCAACCGCACCCGCCAGCGGATCCAACCGACCCCGACACCGCTGCGGGGACAGGGAGATGGTTGAGACCGCCGGTCTCGGTGACCGGCCGGACGGGGTTGTGCGAGAGGATCTCGGCAGTGACGAACGGTCAGTGGACGACGTCGTAGAGCAGGCCCTGCCACCGGTCGAGGTGGCCTGGGGCCTGCGGTTGGCCGGCCCGCCAGAGGCCGGCCAACCGCAGGGGTTCAGCTCGGGTTGATCGCGAGGCTGTACGCCCCGCGGCTCCCGTAGGTGGAGTAGCCGGTGTTCAGCGGGTTGCCGTAACCGACGTTGTCGATGCGCAGGTAGTACGTGCCGGGCTGCAGGTTGCTCGTCACAGTCGCGCCCAGGCCGGTCGGCGTGCCAGCGTTGCTCTGGCCGGAAGCCGGATCGGCCGACGTGACCACGGTGCCGGCGGAGTTGAGCAGGTCGAGCTTGATGTCCAGGTTGCCACCAAGTGCACCTGCACTGGCCGTTGCCGTGTAGTTGCCGGCGGCACTGACGTCCACGCGGTAGACGTCGGTGTCGGCCTCGGCAGCAATGAAGCCGTTCGCGGTCGCGCCGACTGCGAGGGCGGCAGCAGCCCCAGTGCTGTCACCGGCCTCGTCCGTGCGCAACGCGAGACCATGCGTGCCGATCACCGAGTAGTCGTCCTCGGTGTTGTTGGCGCCGGAGTACTCGCCCTTGCTCCACTGGCTGATACCGCGGTAGTAGCCGACGCCCATGATCGGCGCCCAGGAGCCGTGACCCTCGTAGTACCCGACGGACGCGGTGCCGTCGTGACCCAGGCCGACGTTGTGACCGGCCTCGTGCGACGCGGCCTCGGCGAGGTTCTTCGCACCGGTGCCGACGCCCTTGGTGAACACCAGGGCCGGTTGGTAGTAGTCGTGCTGGCCGGCGTTGTCGTAAACGCCGATGTAGGCGACCCCACCGCAGCCACAGTTGGACTGGTACCAGGTGGTCGGGTCGATCAGCACCCGGGTGCCGTACTGCTGATCGCTGGAGCTGGTCCGGTTGATCAGGTCCTGCGCCGGCTGCTGCGTGGTGACGTCGACATCGAAGGCGGCGTAGTCCTCCGCAACCCGCGCCCACACCTCATGAACCACATCCTGCTCGGCGGTACCGAAGACCGCCGCGTTCCCGTCCGTGTCGTACGCCGTGACGTTGACCGGGTCGACGCTCGAGTTCCACGCCGTCCCGGTGATGGTGTGGCCGTCGAAGTCGAGGTAGATCACCCGGTTGGATCCCGGTTTGCTGTGCAGCTCGAAAGCCGGTCCCTCGGCCGCGGCGACGGCCTCCGTGGCCCAGCGCGGCGATGCCTCGGGTGCCTTCTCTGTGGTGGTCAGACCCGGCTCACGGAAGAACAGCCGGCCGTCCTTGTCGAG
This sequence comes from Kribbella sp., assembly GCF_035687465.1. NCBI lineage: Bacteria > Bacillati > Actinomycetota > Actinomycetes > Propionibacteriales > Kribbellaceae > Kribbella > Kribbella sp. The sequence goes on along the minus strand of NZ_DASRXP010000722.1, from coordinate 16,293 downwards.
CCAGCTGGTCTTGTCGGAAGCCAGCGTGTCGAGCAGTTTTTGTTCGGGCAGGCCGTTGCGCTGGGCAACTTCAGCCAGCCTGGACTGCACCTTGGTCAGCGCGTCCTTGCCCTGCAGGGACTGACCGAGGATCTGGTCGAGCGGTGGTTGCTGTGCGTCGGCCTGAGTACCGGCGGCAATCGCCAGTGCTCCGAACACGACGGCACCGGTACAAGCGAGTGCACCGGTACGGCGGAACTTACTGTGCATCTGGAATCCTCCTCAAGGATTCCCCCCAACCTGTTGTTTCCCCCGCATCCCGGGCTCGCAACCGGCGGTGGCAGCGAACCCGGGCAAACCTTGCTAGCCGGCAGTGACCTTGACCGTGTAGTTGCCGACGCTGCCGTAGTTCGAGTAGCCCGTGGTGAGTGCGGAGCCGTACCCGGTGTTGTAGACACGGACGTAGTACCGGCCGGCCGTGACCGCCTTGGTGATGCTCGCGCTCAGACCGGTCGGTGTGCTGGCGTTGGTCTGACCGGATGCCGGATCGGCCGTGGCGATCACCGTGCCGGCCGAGTTGACCAGGTGGAGCTTGACGTCCAGGTCACCTGCGCTGGTGGCCGCGAAGGTGAAGGTGCCCGCGGCCAGGTCGATCCGGAAGGAGTCCACGTCCGAGTCCTTCGAGTAGACGCCCTTGGCGGTGGCGCCCAGTGCCAGTGCGGTGGCGTCGGCCGTTGCGTTGCCGTGGTCGTCCGCCTGGATCCCCAGACCGTTCTGGCCGATGACGGCGAAGTCGTCTTCCTTGTTGTTGGCGCCGGTGTACTCGCCCTTGCTCCACTGGCTGATCGCCCTGTAATAGCCGACCCCCATGATCGGCGCCCAAGCGCCGTGGCCCTGGTAGTACCCGACGGACGCGGTGCCGTCGTGACTCAGCCCGACGTTGTGGCCGGCCTCGTGCGACGCCGCCTCGGCGATGTTCTTGGCGCCGGTGCCTACGCCCTTGGTAAAGACCAGGGCGGGCTGGTAGTAGGCGTGGCTGCTGGTGCGGTCGTACGTCCCGACGTAGGCGATACCGCCGCAGCCACAGCCGGACTGGTACCACGTGGTCGGGTCGATCAACACGCGTGTGCCGTACTGGTCGTCTGCCGCGTTGGTGCGGGTGATCGCGGACTCCGGCGGGGCCTGGGTGGTCACGTCGACGTCGAACGGCGCGTAGTCGTCGGCGACCCGGGCCCAGACGTCCTTGACGACGTTCTGCTCCGCGGTACTCCAGGTACCGGCGTTGCCATCGGTGTCGTACGCGGTGACGTTGACGGTGGCGGGTTTGCCGCCCGTGTTCCATCCCGTACCGGTGATCGTATGACCGTCGAAGTCGAGGTAGATCACCCGCTTCGAGCCCGGCTTGCTGTGCAGCTCGAAGGCGGGTCCGACCGCGGCGGTGACCGCCTGCGTGGCCCACTGCGGGGAAGCAACGTTGCTGGCGGCCTTCTCCGCGTTGGTGGCTACCGGCTCGCGGTAGAACAGCGTGCCGTCCTCGTCGAGCCAGCTGGTCTTGTCCGTCGCCAGGATCCGCTGCAACTGCTGCTCGGCGATGCCGTTGCGCTGCGCCAGCTCGGCGAGTCGCGGCTGGAGCTTGCCGAGCGCAGTCCTCCCCTGCGTGGGCGTCCCCAGGATTTCATCGAGCGGGGCCGCGACCGGGCCAAGCTGTTGGGCGTCTGCCTGGTTGCCGGCCACCACGGCCAGCGCTCCGAACAGCACGGCACCGGCGCCGACGAGCGCACCGGTTCGGCGGAACCTGCTCTGCATCTGGGGTCCTCCTCAGGGACTCCTGGTGCACCGCACACGAGTCCGCCGACCCGCTCCAGCGCCTGGCGGGCCGGGGAGCGAGTTGCGGATTCGGTGAAGATGCCTCACTTGTGGTGCGCGTCTACGCACCGTGCGTAGCCTGCCGCAGCGGTTGCCCCGGTGTATACGGTTTCGCCGGGAATTTACGGATCTCGGCGGTTTCCTGCCGCTCTTCCCAGCGCCCTTCGGACGCCCTTTGGACGCGCTGCGTAGTTCCGGAACCGCACAGGGTCATCAATCCCTTGACGCGCCGGGGTCGGAGTCTGACAGTTAGGAAGGTTTCCTAACTATCGGAGAGGTGAAAGATGCGTAAGTTCCGCCCCCTCGCACTCGCCCTCGCACTGGTCGGCAGTCTGTTGTTGCTGCCGGCAGCTCTCACGCCGGCCTCGGCCGCGACCACGACGTACCAGGCTGAGAGCGCGGCCCGGACCCAGGGTGTGGTCGAATCCAACCACGCCGGGTTCACCGGCACGGGGTTCGTCAACTACGACAACGTGGCCGGCTCGTCCGTCACCTTCACGGTGAACGTCGGCACCGCCGGTGCTGCGACGCTCGCGTTCCGGTTCGCCAACGGCACCACCGTGAACCGGCCGATGACGATCGCCGTCGACGGCAGCACGGTCGCCACCCCGCAGTTCGCCGGCACCGGCGCCTGGACCACCTGGAACACCGCCACGGTGAACACCAGCCTGTCGGCCGGCTCGCACACCATCAAGACCACCGCGACGACAGCCAACGGTGGCCCGAACCTCGACTCGCTCACCGTCACCGACGCCGGTGGCGGCGGTGGTGGAGCCCCGACCGCGGCCGAACTGCTCGCGAAGGTGACGAGCTGCAGCCAGATCTCCAACGGCACCTACAAGACCGACCAAGAACTCGGGCGCACGATCCCGGTCTGCGGGAAGAACGGCGCGGTGTTCTGGAAGGCCGACATGGACATCGACTGCGACGGCATCCGCACCACGCAGTGCAACGAGAACACCGACTGCTGCTTCTTCCCCGACACCGCCTTCCACACCTCCACCGACCAACCGCTGAACGCGGCCCAACTCCCGTACGTCGTGGTGCCGAGCCCGAGCAGTACGTGGGACTACCGGAACTTCGGGGTCGCGGGTGGTGGCGTGGTCGCGATCATCTACAACAACCAGGTGAGTTATGCGGTCGTCGGTGACACCGGGCCGGTGGAGATCATCGGCGAGGCGTCGTACGCGGCGGCCCAGCAACTGGGCATCAACCCGGACCCGAGCAACGGTGGGACGGATTCCGGCGTGACGTACATCGTGTTCAAGAACTCGACCATCAACCCGATCGAGAACCACAACCTCGCCGTCACCCGCGGCGAGGAACTCGCCCGCACCTTCATCACCAACAACTGACGCAGTGACGCTGTTGCGTCCGAAGAACCTTGGGCTCTGACCTCAGGTTCTTCGGACGCAATGGCGTTAGAGGACGAGGACCTGGCGGACCTGGGTGCCGGCGGAGAGGGCGTCGAAGGCTTCGTTGAGGTGGTCGAGGTCGACGGTGGAAGTGAGGAGGCGGTCGACCGGGAGGCGGCCTGCCTTGTAGAGCGCGATGTAGCGGGGGATGTCGCGACTGGGGATCGCAGAGCCCAGGTAGGAGCCCTTGAGGGTGCGTTCCTCGGCGACCAGGCTGACGGCCGGGATGCTCAACGTCTGCGAAGGGTGCGGCAGTCCAACCGTGACCGTGGTGCCGCCACGACGGGTAGCGGCGTAAGCCTGGCCGAGGACGGCGCCGCTGCCGACAGTCTCGAAGGCGTAGTGCGCACCACCACCAGTCGCCTCACGCACCTGCTCGACCACATCGTCTTCCCGCGCATCGATCGCCGCTGTCGCCCCCAGCGAACGCGCCAACGACAACTTCTCCGGTACTACGTCAACCGCCACCAGCGGATGTGCTCCCACCAGCGCAGCACCGAGTAGCGCCGACAACCCGACCCCACCAAGTCCGAAGACAACAGCACTCTGGCCCGCCTGCACCCGCGCGGTGTTCACCACGGCCCCCACCCCGGTCATCACCGCACAGCCGAACAGCGCGGCGATCTCCGGCGGCAATTCCGGGTCGATCTTCACCGCCGACCGGGCCGAGACCACCGCATGGTCAGCGAAGCCGGACACCCCGAGGTGATGGTTGACCTCACCCAGCCGACGCGAACCACCGAGCAACGTCCCGGCGGTGTTGGCCACGGCACCTGGTTCGCACAACGCCGCGCGGCCTTCCGCACAAGGACCACAAGCACCACACGCGGGGACGAAGGCGAAACCGACCGTGTCCCCCGGCTCGAACCCCGCAGCCTCCGAGCGCACCACCTCGCCCGTCGCCTCGTGACCGAGCAGCATCGGCATCACCCGCGGCCGCGAGCCGTCGATCACCGAGAGATCGGAGTGACACAGCCCGGCCGCATGGATCCGGACCAGCAGTTCACCGGGTCCGGGCGGAGCCAGCTCGACCTCTTCGATCCGCAGCGGTTGCGACTCGGCGTACGGGCTGGGCAGTCCCATCTCCCGCAGTACTGCGCCTCGGACGATCATCCGGTGATTCCTTCCAGGGCGGCGCGGATGCGGTCGGGCAGCGGTGCCGGGCGACGGTCCTCACGGTCGACGAAGACGTGCACGAACCGGCCGGTGGCGGCAAGCTCGTCGTGACCGCCGGCGAACAGGCCGATCTCGTAGTGGACGCTCGAGGTGCCGAGCTTCGAGACCCGCAGACCGGCGTCGACGCTGCCGGGGAACGCGAGCGATTGTTTGAAGGTGCACTGTGATTCCACACACAGCCCGATCACGTCGCCGTGGTGGATATCGAGCTCGCCGGCACGGATCAGGAAGTCGTTGATCACGGTGTCGAAGAAGCTGTAGTACTCGACGTTGTTCACGTGCCCGTAGACGTCGTTGTCCTTCCACCGCGTACTGATCGCCAGGAAGTGCGGGTACGAACTCCGATCCATCGCCCCAGCCTAAAGTGCCGCCACCCGCTCGGAACCCGGGAGCGTTCCCGCGGTTCTGGGCATGTACAACCTACGGTGGCGTAACTTACGGTGCCGTAGGGTGGGGCATCCGCCGACGAAGGAGAATCCGGTGACCGACAAGCTGGTGACGAACCTGCTGCACGAGCTGGAGCCCGTCGTCGAGGAGAACCTCGAGCGACACCTGGCCATCACCAAGGACTGGAACCCGCACGACTACGTGCCGTGGAGCGAGGGCCGCGACTTCGCCTTCCTCGGCGGCGAGGACTGGTCGCCGGAGCAGTCCAGGCTCGACCCGGTCGCCAAGATCGCGATGATCACCAACCTGCTGACCGAGGACAACCTGCCCTCGTACCACCGCGAGATCGCCACCCAGTTCGGCCTCGACGGCGCCTGGGGCACGTGGGTCGGCCGCTGGACCGCCGAGGAGGGTCGGCACGGGATCGCGCTGCGCGACTACCTGGTAGTGACGCGCGGCGTGGACCCCGTCGAGCTCGAGACCGCACGGATGGCGCACATGACGGCCGGCCACGTGGTCGAGAAGAACATGCTCGAGGCGGTCGCGTACGTCAGCTTCCAGGAGCTCGCCACGCGCGTCTCGCACCGCAACACCGGTAAGGCCACAGGCTGTCCGATCGCCGACCAACTGCTGGCCCGGATCGCGACCGACGAGAACCTGCACATGATCTTCTATCGCAACCTGGTCGCCGCGGCCTTCGAGTCGGCGCCGAACGAGACGATGCGGGCCGTGGTCAACGAGGTCCGCGACTTCTCCATGCCGGGCGCCACCATGGAGGGGTTCGCCCGGAACTCGGTCACGATCGCGAAGGCCGGCATCTACGACCTGCGCCTGCACCACGACGAGGTTGTCGCGCCGATTCTGCGCAAGTGGAGGGTGTTCGACCGCGAGGACCTGAGCGGCGACGGCGCCAAGGCGCGCGACGAACTGGCGGAGTTCATGACCGCTCTCGACGCCCAGGCGACCCGTTTCGTCGAGCAGCGCAGCCGCCTACTCGAGCGCCAGGCGGCCCGCGCCGCCGGCTGAGCTCAGCCCGTACTACGCACGCCCCGCCGGCGGATGGTTCAGGTGGGACAGGCGCGACGTGCCGTAACGGTTGGCTGAGGCGTTTTGCTGGGCCAAGCGGCGGAGGGCCAGCAGGATGGGGCCGCCGAGTGCAGTGACGAGCACGCCGCTTTCGACAATGCGCTGGCGGTCGTCCGTCGGAAGGTGGGAGACCTCGGCCTCCGCGATCTTGGTGGCGGCTACCGCGTAGGTCTCCAGCAGGTCGTCTTCCAGGTGGTAGCCGACCTTGTCCAGAGCATCGAGCGCGCCGGCCAGGAGCAGCAGGTCCCGGGAGTCGGGGTGCACCAGCCAGCCGTGCTCCACGACGAGTTCGTCGACGCGGCGCCGGGACTCGGCGGTCGCGGTGAGGTCGTCCGGGATCAGCGCGCTGTGGGCCGCGCCGAGAACGTCGTGCAGCTCCAGGGATTCCTCGTCCACCTCGGCGAGCACGCTCCGGACGCGGGCCAGGGACAGACCACCCGACTCCACCAGGGCACGGATCAGCCGCAGTCTGTGGACGTGCGCTTCGCCGTAGCGGGACCTGGTCGCGCCGACCGATTCACCGGCGGGCAGCAGGCCTTCGCGCAGGTAGTACTTGATCGTCGCCACCGGCACCTCGGTCCGCCGGGACAGTTCCGCGATCCACATGCTCACTCCCTCTTGACTTTTGGAGAGTATCACTTTCCAATATTGGAGAGTAATACTATCCAAAGGGAGTTCGAGATGAGTGTCATCGAGGGGCTACAGACCGCTGCGTACGACAAAGAGGTCGTGGTGTTCCTGATCGGGATGCGGGTCAACAAACTGCGGGCGTGGCGGCAGTGGGTGCCGGTTGCGAAGGCGATGGTCCCGATGCTGCGCGAGTTGACGGCAGACCCGGACAGCGGACTGCTCGGGTTCCGCAGCTTCGCCGGGCGGCGGACGACGACGATGCTTCAGTACTGGGAGTCGAGCGAGAAACTGCAGGCGTTCGCGAACGACCCGGACCGGACGCATAGGCCGGCCTGGAGCGCGTTCTACAAGCTCGCCGCCCAAGGGAACAACGTCGGGATCTGGCACGAGACGTACGTCGTACCGCCGGGCAACTTCGAGACCGTCTACCGCAGCATGCCGCTCCTCGGACTCGGCGAGGTGGCCGGCGTCGTACCGGTGAACCGCCGCGGTAGGAACGCCGCCGAACGCCTCGCACACCAAAGCAAGTAGGTCATCCAGCGCCCGCTCCAGGGTCAACTTTTTGGGTGCGTACAGTGCAAGGCGTGCAGTTTGTGCGGGAGCTCGGGACGTTGTTGCGGCGGGGGGACTTTCGGCGATTGTTCGCCGTTCGGTTGACCTCGCAGTTCGGTGACGGGGTCTTCCAGGTCGCGCTGGCGTCGTACGTGCTGTTCTCACCGGAGCGGGCGCCGGACGCGGCGGCGATCGCGGGACTGTTCGCGGTCGCGTTGCTGCCGTACTCGATCCTCGGACCGTTCACCGGTGTCCTGCTGGATCGGTGGTCCCGCCGGCAGATCCTGTTCGGCGCGAACCTGACCCGCGCTGCCCTGGTCCTCGTGGTCGGCGCGATCGTTGCTACCGACAACGCGGGTGCACCTTTCTACCTGGCGGTCCTGCTCACCCTCGGGGTCAACCGCTTCCTCCTCTCCGGCCTGTCGGCGGGCCTCCCCCACGTCGTCGAGCGCGACGAACTGGTGATGGCCAACGCCGTCACCCCCACCTCCGGCACGGCTCTCTTCCTGATCGGCGGCGGTTTCGGCGCCGGCGTGAAACTGATCACCGACTCCGACCTCGCGGTCCTCGGTACGACGTCGGTCGTCTACCTGACCGCCGCCTTCCTCGCCCTCCGGCTGGGCAGGAACCAGCTCGGCCCCGATCTGACCGGTGAAGAACCAGGCGTGGTCGAGGCGATCCGCGGAATCGCGGCCGGCCTCGTCGACGGCGGCAGACACCTGAAGGAACGGCGTCAGGCCGCCCTCGGTCTGGCGGCGATCGGCTCGCTGCGGTTCTTCTTCGGCCTCGTCACCGTCGCGATGATCCTGCTGTACCGCAACGAGTTCTACGGTCCCGACCAGCTCGACAAGGCCTTCGGCGCCCTCGCCATCGCGACGGGAGCGATCGGTGCCGGCCTCTTCATCGCCGCCCTCGTCACCCCGTGGGCCACCCGCGTCCTGACCCTGCGCATCTGGATCACCGTGCTCTTCGTGGCGGCCGCGGTCGTGACGGCGATGCCTGGCGGTCTCTACACCCAGCCCGCGATCATCGTCGCCGGGTTCCTGACCGGGTTCTGCGCCCAGGGCGTCAAGATCAGCGTCGACACCCTGGTCCAGACCGGCGTCGACGACGTGTACCGCGGCCGGGTGTTCTCGCTCTACGACATGATCTTCAACGTCGGGCAGGTCTCGGCGGCCGCTCTCGGCGCGGCGATCCTGCCCGACAACGGGAAGTCCTATCCGGTCCTCGTCTTCGTGGTGCTCGGCTTCGCGCTGACCGCGTTCGTCTATGCCCGGCTAAGTGCCCCGAAGAGCGGTGATCGGCTCGATCGCCGAGGCTTTCCAAGCCGGATAGGTGCCGGCGACCAGCCCGATGAAGGCGCCCAGCAGCGGCGCCCCCACCGCGAGGCGGTTGTCGAGGATCGGGGTCCAGTCACGACCCCACGAGACCCCGACGGTCAGTAGCACCCCGACCGCCGTACCGAGCAGTCCGCCCAGGAACCCCACGATCACGCTCTCGACCAGGAACTGCGCCGCCACGTGACGCCGGGCCGCGCCCAACGCTCGCCGCAGGCCGATCTCCGAGATCCTTTCCAGCACCGACAACAGCGTCACGTTGGCGATACCGAGACCGCCGACCAGCAGCGCGACCGCACCCAGCAACAGGAAGAGCGCGTTGAGGTCCGACTCGACCCCGGTCCGCACACCGCCCTGCTTCGGCGGCGCGTCGACCTTCAGCGCGCTCGGGTTGTTCGGGTCGATCGCGACCGGCGCCTGCCCCGCGATCAACTGGGCCGCACCGACCTGGGTCCGGATCTCCAGCGCGTCCGGCGCCGCGAGGTCGTAGTCCACCTTCGCCGTGCCGTTGGGCATGATCACCGCGTCCAGCAGTTCGGCGCGGCCGGTGACGGAGTCGAGGATCCCGATCACCGTGTAGGCCTGGTCGCCGATGAACACCGCCGGCTGCGAGTCGACCCGGTTGATCCCGAGCCGGTTCGCCGCATTCTTGCCCAGCACAACGACCCGGTCGGCGCGCGCGTCGTGCCCCGCATCAAAGAGGCGCCCGGTGCGCAAGGTCGCCCGGACCGCATCGAACAACCCGGCCGATCCAGCCAGCACCTGCAGCGCGTGCCCGTCCTTCTGCCCGTCCAGTCCGGCCACACTCCGGACCAGGTCGTCCCCGACGTCAAGCGCGCTGAAGGTGCCGGCCGCATCGACCCCGTTCAGCCGGCTGATCCGCTCGGGCGCGTCCCACGGCAACTGCGTCGCCGCCTCACCCTCCTGACCACCCTTGTCATCAGGCTGTACTACGACTCGCGTGGCGGCGGCGAGATCGAACCGCTGGGTGATCTGGCCCCCAGCGGTCTGCCCGAGCCCCAGGGTTCCCACCAGGGCGGCGATCCCGAGCACCGTGCCGAGCGTGGTGAGGACCAACCGCGTCGGCCGCGCGGCAACACCTGCCAGGGCTTCGTCCAGGAGATCGCGTACTGCGGGACCTCCGGCCAACCGCTTCCGCCTCCTAGCCGAGCCCCGCGAACCAGCTGAGCCGGGAGCGCCCGAGGTACGGCGTACGAGGGCGGCGAGGATCAGCCGCACCCGCGTCACCACTGGAGGGTTCCGTCGACGATGCGGACCTGGCGCTGGGCCCGTTGGCTGACGTGGTCGTCATGGGTGATGACGGCCAGCGTCATGCCCTCGTGGTGCAGCTCGTCGAACACTTCGAGGATCGCCTCCGCATTGGCCGTGTCGAGGTTGCCGGTCGGTTCGTCGGCCAGCAGCAGGCTCGGTTCGGCCACCAGGGCCCGGGCGATCGCGACCCGTTGCCGCTCACCGCCGGACAGCGTGGTCGGCGCGAACTCCATCCGGTGCGCGAGCCCGACCCGTTCGAGGGCGACCCGCGCCCGGGCCAGCCGTTCCTTCCGCGGCACTCCGACGTACACCATCGAGAGCGCCACGTTCTCCAGCACCGTGCGGTGGTCGAGCAGGTGGAACGACTGGAAGACGAACCCGATCCGCTGGCCACGCAGTACGGCGCGGCGACGTTCCCGCAGGCTGGAGGTGTCCACGCCGTCCAGCCGGTAGACGCCGTCGGTCGGGTTGTCGAGCAGCCCGAGCAGGTGCAGCAGAGTGGACTTGCCCGAGCCGGACGGACCGACGATCGAGAGGTACTCCCCCTGCCCGATGACCAGGTCCACCTCACGGATCGCCTGTACCTCCGGCGGCCCGGGGAAGAACCGGCGGACGCCGATCATCTCCACCACCGGCGCGGGGATGGCGACTGCCATCGCGGTCATTTTCCGACCACCACTTGGTCGCCCTCGCTCAGCTTGGCATCGCCGGCCGGCGTGACCTGCGCGAAGCCGTCCGCGGAGAGCCCGACCGTGACGGGGATCAGTTCGATCTTTCCGTCTCGCAGTACTTCGACGCGCGAGCTTCCGTCGGATCCCGCGGACAGCGCGGCGAGCGGCACCGCCAGCACCTTGCCGGCCGTGCTCTTCACCGGGATGGTGACCCGGACGTTCGCCTCGCGCAGCCGCTCGAGCTGAGCGCTGGTCAGCGTCTTGGGCGCGACCACCACGTCGAACTGGTCCGCGTTGCGGGTGATCCGGCGGACCGTCGCCTGGATGATCGTGCCGTCGCCGAGGTCGAAGGTGGCGGCCATCCCGGTCTTCAGGCGTTCCTTTGTCGCCGCGTCCACCTTGACGGTCACGACGAGAGAGGCGCCGCTGACCGACATCACCACGCCGTTCACGGTGCCGCCGCGCTCGACCTTCACGTCGTCCACCCGGCGCGGCAGGGTCTTCACGAAGACCACCTCCGACACGGGCAACGGCGTACCGGCCTTGAACTCCGCTTCGCTCAGTGCGGTCTCGGCGTCGTCCAGGTTCTCCTGCGCGTCGCTGACCTGGCCCAGCTCGACCGAGAAGTCGGTCTTTCCCGGCTGTGCCTTGGCCTGCTTCAACGCGGCCTGCGCCTGGCGAAGCGCGTTCTTCATCTGGTCCACGGTCTTGTCTGCCTGATCCACCGCCTGGGTGAGCTGCTCCTCCGGCTCGGGAGCCTCGTACCCGACGGACTCGTAGAGCTCCTCGATCGCCTGGGCCGTGCTGCTGTCGTACTTCTTGTCCACAGTGCCGGGGTCGTACCCGAGCTTGTCCAGGGTCTGCTCGAGCTGGAGCACATCGGGCCCGCTACTGCCCGGGCTCAGTGTCCGGTACATCGGCAGTACTCCGGCGAGCCCGATCACCGGGCGACCGGCGATCTCCAGCAGGACCTCACCCGCCTTGATCGTCGAGCCGACCGCCGGGACCTTCCCCGTCACCACAGCGGCGGTCCGTAGCCCGCTCGTCTCGACGCGGATGTTCACAGCGCCGTCGAAGGAGGTGTCACCCCGCGCCACCACCTTGCTGGACAACGCCTTCTTCTCCACCGGCACGGTGATCTGGGAGGCCTTCGGTGCGGCGGTCTTGGCAGCCGCGTCCGCCGGTGACTGGATCCGGCTGCCGGCGGCGACGCCCACCCCGAGTGAGAGCGTCGCCACCGCGGAAACCCCGACCAGGACCCGGCGGCGGGACTTGGGTGTAGCGGTCACCGCTCGGCCATTCCGTCGCGGTACGCCTCCAGCTCAGCCTTGTGCGTCGTGACGAACTCCTTCTCCAGCTCGTACTGCACCGTCTTGTAGGCCTCGTCGTACCCCTTCGCCTTGCAGGCCTGGTCCGCCTTGGCCAGCTCGATCTCGAACTTTCGCAGGTCCGCCAGCTTCTGCGCGTCGACCTTGTCGAAGGACGGCGGTCCGACCTTCGTGATCTGGCCGGACTGGGGCTTCTTGCCGTCCCCAGTCAGCTCGTCCAGCTTCTGGCTGACCTTGTTGCGGGCTTCCTCGGGCTTCTTGAACCCGGCATGTCCGGCGTCAGCGAGGCAGTCGGACCAGGCCGTGGTGGCGTCGATCACCCGCTGGTCCGCCTCGATCCGCTTGTTCAGTGCCTCGATGTCCTTGAAAAGCGACTCGTACTTGCTGAAGTCGTCGGCTTTGTCCGTGCGCTTGCCGTAGACCTCCTCAACGGCCTTGCCCCGGCAGCCCAGGTCGGTCGGCGCCTTGCCGGCGCCCGGGCCGTCCGCCGGAACCGAGATGACGCCCCCGTTCGTGGCCTGGCCGTTCAGGGCCTTGTCGTAGGCCTTCTTGGCGGTCGCCGACAGCGCGTTGCGGATCTTCGTGTTCGGGTTGGTGTCCGTATCGGCGGGCTTGGCCCAGTCGATCGTGGAGATGCCGTAGCCGTACTGCTCGGCGAACTTGTCCGGCGGCAGATTGAAGGCTTCATCGAACTTGGATTTGGCGTTCGACTCGGGCGGCACCGCGACGTACTCGAAACCGGCCGTCTTCATGCAGGTGGCAGTCGCGTCCTCGACCTTGCGCTGCTTGGCCAGCTCCTCCTCGCTCGACTCCTGAGCGCCGCCGACGGCCCTGACCATCATTCGCCCGCCGCCGCTGGAGAACCCTTCCCCCATGTACTCCGCGAGCGGGCTCTTGTCGCTCGTGTCATCGGTCGCCGCGCCCGGATCGTTCGTGCTCCCGCAGCCGGCCAGCGCGAGCACCGCGACCAGCGCGAGTGCTTTCCTAGTGGTCTTCATGGCAGTGGAGCCTGCCGCCGGGGCTGTGAAAAACCTGTGAAGGACCGATCAGCACCCGATGCTCTCAGGCGTTCTTCACACAAATCTCATCTCCACCTGCGATCTTCAGGTCTATGCCAGCCCGGATTCTTGTTGCGGAGGATGATCAGAAGCAGGCGGAGTTGATTCGGCGTTACCTCGAGCGGGAGGGCCATCTGACGGTCGTCGTGCACGACGGCCGGGCCGCCATCGACGAGGCGCGCCGCCGCAGCCCGGATCTGCTGGTGCTCGACGTGATGATGCCGAAGGTGGACGGTCTGGACGTCTGCCGGGTACTGCGCGCCGGGAGCGGGGCCGACGGGGATCTCCCGATCATCATGCTGACCGCCCGGTCGACCGAGGACGACCTGCTGCTCGGGCTCGACCTGGGCGCGGACGACTACCTGACCAAGCCGTACAACCCGCGTGAGCTGGTCGCCCGGGTGCGATCCATCCTGCGCCGGACGCAGGGCCGGGCCGAGGGCGAGGTGTACCGGGTCGGCGGGCTCGAGATCGACCCGGTCCGGCACGAGGTCCATCTGGACGGCCGGACGGTCGACGTGACACCGGCGGAGTTCAAGATCCTCGCCTGCCTGGCGGCCTCGCCCGGGCGGGCGTTCACCCGGCAGCAGTTGCTCGAGCACGCCTTCGGGTTCGACCACTACGTGTTCGACCGGACCATCGACGTCCATGTGATGAACCTGCGCAAGAAGATCGAACCGGTACCCACCGACCCGGCGTACCTGAGAACCGTGTACGGCGTGGGCTACAAGCTCGCCGACAAGGTGGTGGCTCCCAATGCGTCGTAGTGTGCTGCTGCGGTTCCTCGGACTGTCCCTCGCGGTGGCGCTCGGCGCGGTGATCGCGACCGCGGTGCTCGCCACCTACAGCACCTCCGAGCAGTTGCAGGGCGAGATCGCCGAGAACACCTCCCAGCTCCAGACCGACGGTGCGATCTACGCCCGGCTGACCGCGTACGCCGGTGACCACGCGACCTGGTCCGGCGTGGACAAGCTGGTCGAGGACCTCGCCGACCAGACCGGCCGCCGGGTGGCGCTGACCGACTCCGACGGCCAGGTGATCGCCGACTCCGCCCGGCTGCTCGGCGCCGGCCCCGATCTTCCTTCGATGCCTGCGGCAACCATCGACGCCCGGACCGGGGCCACCAACGTCGCGTTCAAGAGCTCCGACGTGGCAGTGGCCCTGCCTGCGGGCAAGGCGCAGACGGTGATGGAGGCCATGCCGTTCCTGTTGTCCCCGACCTGGGGACTGACCGACGAGGAGCGCAGCGAGCGGCAGAAACTCGCGGACCAGGCAGCCGCCTGCCTGTCGGCCAAAGGCACGCCCGCGACGGTCGCCAACGGCAACGGTGAAGCCCCTCAGGTGGTGATTCGATCCGGTACGACGGCGGCCGGCGGCGGGTGGGTCACGGAGATATCCAAGATGACACCGGACGACGAGTGCATACCGGCCGGCTTGAACGCCCCCAGCGCCAAAGCCCTTCGGGTCAACCAGGACGAACTGCAGCGTGCGATCGCCTGCATGACGGACGTCGGGGAGCCCTATTCCGTCAACAGCAACGTCAAGTTCAGCGGCCTCCAGGCACTGTCGTCCCCGGATCCCGACAGCCCACCCACCCCCGCCTTGGCGGAATGCACCTCGACAGCCCGGGCCGCGGCGCTCACCCCGTACGTCGCTCCCGAGGCCCGGCTTTACCTCGGCGCCAAGAGCGCATTCAACGTCTTCTCCACCGAGGGACTGCTTCGGACCGCGGCCACCGCACTCGGCGTCCTGCTGATCGCCGCCCTCGTGATGATCGTGGCCGGCCGCCGCCTGGTCCGGCCGATCCTCGCCCTCACCGGTGCCGCCCAGCGGATGAAGAACGGCGACCACGCGACCCGGGTCCCGGTGAGCGGGACGGACGAGGTGGCCCGGCTCGGGCACGCGTTCAACGCGATGGCCGAGTCGATCCAGCGGCACGACTTCCAGCGCAAGGCGATGGTCAGCGACGTGGCGCACGAATTGCGGACTCCGCTGGCGAACATCAAGGGCTACCTGGTCGCGTCCGAGGACGGCGTGGTCCCGCTCGACCGCGAACTGGTCTCCTCGCTGCTGGAGGAAGCCGACCTGCTGGAACGGCTGATCGTCGACCTCCAGGATCTGGCTCTGGCGGACGCGGGGATGCTCCGCCTCCACCCGGCAACGCGCGATTTGTCCGAACTGGCTCAGCTGGTGGTGGCAGCTCACCGCCCCGCCGCCGAGACCGCCGGCGTGACGGTCCGCGCCGAGATCGCCGGGGCGGCTCCCGCCGAGGTGGACGGAGCCCGGATCCGGCAGGCGCTGGGCAACCTCGTCTCGAACGCGATCCGCTTCACCGGCTCCGGCGGCGAGGTCGTGGTCGGCGTACGGCGGGTGGACAACGGCTACGACCTCACGGTCAAGGACAACGGCGCCGGCATCGGGCCCGAACACCTGCCACACCTCTTCGACCGCTTCTACCGGGCGGAACACTCCCGCAGCAGAAGCACCGGCGGCAGCGGCCTGGGCCTGGCCATCACCAAACACCTGGTCGAAGCCCACCACGGCACCATCACCGTCACCAGCAGTCCCGGCGAAGGCTCGACATTCACCATCCACCTTCCAGCCCGCCACCAAGCGGCCCGCTAGCCGGGCTCATGCCGGGCGGCAGTTCCCGCCTGCCGCCCGGCGCCCTACCTCGGTGAGAAAAGCTGTGGAGCGGTTCGTTGTTCGCTGCCAAGGTGGGGTGCATGCGACAGGAAGAGGTCTGGGACATGGATGCTGCCAGCCGGTACGACACCCCGGGGATCGGAATGTTCGCTCGCGAGGTGCTGGAACCGACCGTCAACCGGCTGTCGGCGCTCGCGGGACATGGGCGGGCGCTCGAATTCGCCATCGGTACCGGTCGCGTGGCCGTGCCACTGTCCGAGCAAGGCATCTCGGTCACCGGGATCGAGCTGTCTGCCCCGATGGTCGACGAGCTCCGCACCAAGGTCGACGCTGACCAGATCCCGGTCGTCATCGGAGACATGGCGACAACCCAGGTTCCCGGCGAGTTCACGCTCGTCTACCTAGTCTTCAACACGATCTCCAACCTGCTGACCCAGTCCGAGCAGGTCGCCTGCTTCCGCAATGCGGCCCGTCACCTCAGCCCTGGCGGGCGGTTCGTGATCGAGCTGTGGGTGCCCGAGCTTCGCAAGCTCCCACCTGGTCAGCAGGCCACGGTCGGGCAGGTCGAGCCTGGCTACATCCTCCTGGACACCTACGACGTCCTGCACCAGCAGGTCGTCTCGCACCACTTCCACTTCGGCGACGACAAGCAGGCGGAACTCTTCCGGTCCCCGCACCGCTACATCTGGCCGGCCGAACTCGACCTGATGGCCCAGCTCGCCGGCTTCGAACTGGAGTCCAGGCACGCCGACTGGACCGGCGCCGGGTTCACCGCGGACTCGCCGTCCCACGTCTCGGTCTATCGGCTCTAGACTCCGGGCATGGCGAGCCGGAAGGCGCGGGTTGCGGACGTGCACGAAGTGGCGCTCGGAATGCCGCACGTCACGGTC
>NZ_DASRXP010000721.1:0-4311 GCF_035687465.1 Kribbella sp. | reverse complement strand
ACGGCGGTCTGACGATCGTGTCCTACCTGTACGACAGCGCGTTCGGCTCCAACCAGTTCGGGTACGGCGCCGCGATCGGCTGGGCGCTGTTCATCCTGATCGTGCTGTTCTCGATCATCAACTGGCGCCTGATCGGCGGCAACGACGACGAACGGATCACCAAGCGGGCGGCCCGCCGCGCCAGACGACGGATCGCCGAGCAGAACGCGCGACGCAGTACCGGCGTCCCGGAGCGGAACTCGGAGCGGAAGGAGCCGGCCGATGTCGGTTGAGCGGATCCGTACCGTCGTCGGTCACGTCGTGCTGATGCTCGGGGTGGTCGTCTCGATCTTCCCGTTCTACTGGATGCTGGTGATGGCCTCGAACACCACACCGGACATCTTCGCCTACCCGCCGAAGCTGCTGGTCGGGTCGCACCTGTTCGAGAACATGGGCCGGGTGCTGGACAACATCGACTTCTTCGGCGCGATGCTGCTCACCCTGATCGCGTCCCTCGGTGTCACCGTCCTGGTGTTGTTCTTCGACTCGCTGGCCGCGTTCGCGTTCGCGAAGTACGAGTTCCCGGGGCGCAATCTGCTCTTCGGTCTGCTGCTGGCGACCTTCATGATCCCGTCGCAGCTGTCGCTGGTGCCGCAGTTCGTCACGCTGGCCGAGTTCGGCTGGATCGGGTCGCTGAAGGCGTTGATCATCCCGGGCGCCGCGAACGCGTTCGGCATCTTCTGGATGCGGCAGTACGCGAAGGGCGCGATCCCGGACGAGCTCATCTCCGCGGCCAAGGTCGACGGGGCCGGCTTCTTCCGCCAGTACTGGACCGTCGGGCTGCCGGTACTGCGACCCGGGCTGGCGTTCCTGGGCATCTTCACCTTCATCAACGTCTGGAACGACTACCTGTGGCCGTTGATCGTGATGACGGACCCGAACAAGCTCACCCTGCAGGTCGCCCTGGACCAGTTGAACGGGATCTACGGCACCGATTACAGCATGGTGATGGCGGGCGCCTTGATGAGCGTGATCCCCTTGATCGGTGTGTTCATCATCGGTGGCCGCCACTTCATCGCCGACCTCGCCGCCGGCGCCATGAAGTTCTGACCGCACGCCTACTACGAGGGGAACCTCTGTGTCATCGAACAAGCTCCGCTGGGGAATCCTGGGCACCGGCAACATCGCCTCCAGGTTCGCCAGCCAGCTCCCGTCCTCGGAGACCGGCGAACTCGCCGCCGTCGGGAGCCGCAGCACCACCTCGGCCGATGAGTTCGGGGACAAGTACGGCATTCCGAACCGGCACGCGTCGTACCAGGCACTGCTGGACGACGACACGGTTGACGCTGTCTACATCGCCACGCCGCATCCACTGCACGTGGAGTGGGCGATCAAGACCGCCGAGGCCGGCAAGCACGTGCTCTGCGAGAAGCCGCTCGCGATCAACCGGGCCTGGGCCGCGGCGATGATCGAGGCGGCGATCCGCAACGACGTCTTCCTGATGGAGGCGTACATGTACCGCTGCCTGCCGCAGACCAAGCTGATCGCCCAGCTGGTTCGCGACGGCGAGATCGGCACCGTGCACCAGATCCAGGCGTCCTTCGCGTTCCAGGCCTCCTACAACCCCGGCAGCCGGATCTTCGCCAACGAGTTGGCCGGCGGCGGCATCCTCGACGTCGGCGGGTACCCGGTCTCGATGGCCCGGCTGATCGCGGGCGCGGCGATCGGAGCCCCGTACGCCGATCCGGCGGCGGTGACCGCCGTCGGTCAAGTGGGCGAGACCGGGGTCGACGAATGGACGGTGGCGACGCTGTTCTTCGACAGCGGGATGACCGCGCAGGTCAGTACTGGAGTCCGGCTCAGCGATGAGAACCGCGTCCGCGTGCTGGGCAGCAAGGGGTACCTCGTCGTCGAGGACCCGTGGTTCGGCGGCGATGGCAAGCCGACCCACGTCACGATCCACCGGGCGGGGGAGGAGCCGCGGGATGTCTCCGCGGAGCCGGCCTTCATCTACGCGGCCGAGGCGGATGCGGTCGCCGCCGCGATCGATCAGCGGCAGGCTCCGGAGATGTCGTGGGCGGACACCCTCGGCAATCTCAAGGTCCAGGACGCCTGGCGGAAGGCGATCGGGCAGCAGTACGAGATCGAGCGGGACGACGCGATGATTCCGACG
This sequence comes from Kribbella sp., assembly GCF_035687465.1. Taxonomy (NCBI): domain Bacteria; kingdom Bacillati; phylum Actinomycetota; class Actinomycetes; order Propionibacteriales; family Kribbellaceae; genus Kribbella; species Kribbella sp. The sequence continues at coordinate 2,159 of NZ_DASRXP010000721.1, read as the reverse complement.
AACACGGGTCGGCCGTTGGCCCGGCGTACGGACGCGCCGATGACGTACGGCGAGGTGCCGGGCCTGGACAAGCAGGTCTCCCGGCTCGTGATGGGCGTGGACAACCAGGAGACGCTGCCGCACGCGGCGACGATGTTCGACGACTTCGTGGAGCGCGGCGGAACCACCTTCGACACGGCGTACATCTATGGCGGCGGGCGCGGCGAGAGGCTGCTCGGGCAGTGGATGAGGTCGCGCGGCAACCGCGACGAGGTCGTTGTCATCGGCAAGGGTGCGCACACGCCGTACTGCGACCCCGAGTCGATCACGCGGCAGTTGGAGGAATCGCTTGAGCGGTTGCAGACGGACCACGTCGACCTCTATCTGATGCACCGCGACAACGAGGAGATCCCGGTCGGGGAGTTCGTCGACGTCCTGGACTCGCATTTCGCCGCGGGACGGATCAGGGCGTACGGCGGGTCCAACTGGTCGACCTCGCGGTTCGACGAGGCGAACGCGTATGCCGAGGAGCACGGCAAGCAGCCGTTCACCTTGCTGAGCAACCACCTCAGCCTGGCGAGGGCGTACGACGTACCGTGGGCTGGGTGCCGGCATGTCAGCGACGAGGAGTCGCAGGTGTGGTTGCGGGAGCGGCAGGTGGCGCTGTTCCCCTGGTCGAGCCAGGCGCGCGGGTTCTTCACCGGGCGGGCGAAGCCGGAGGACCGGTCCGACGAAGAACTGGTCCGCTGCTTCTACTCCGACGAGAACTTCGGCCGGCTGGACCGGGCCCGGGAGTTGGCGGCGGCTCGCGGGGTGGAGCCGACGGCGATCGCGCTGGCGTGGTTGCTGCACCAGCCGTACCCGGTGTTCCCGCTGATCGGACCGCGGCAGATCTCAGAGACTCGGACGTCATTGCCCGGTCTCGGGGTGGCGCTGTCGGCCGCGGAAGTGGCGTGGCTCACGCAGGGCTGAGCGGGTTCGGACCGAATTGGTGGAGGCTCTGACCGCTGTGTAACATGGTCTGTCGGTGTCTCGACCCTAAACACGGAGAATCATGTCTAAGAAGTGCGATGTTTGTGGCAAGCAGCCGACGTTCGGCAACAGTGTTGCGCGGCTGGGTAAGGGCGCGATGATCCGCCGGGTCAAGGCTCGTACGCCGCGGCGGTTCAACCCCAACATTCAGCCGATCCGGGCGATCATCAAGGGCACGCCCACCAAGCTGAAGGTCTGCACGTCCTGCATCAAGGCGGGCAAGGTTCAGCGCGTCGTCGGCTAGAACACCCCCGGCCTGACAAGGCCAACCTCCGTGTAGGGCTCCCACTAGGCGCCCCGGGATCCCCGGGGCGCCTACTGGTGTTCCCGGTCGGCTACTCCGGTGACGTGAACCACTCGCGGGATGAGCGGGGTGCGATCAGAAGCAGGAAGAGGACGACGCCGAGGACGGGCGCTCCGATCCCGATGACGGCCGTGTCCGTGTCGTTGAGACCGGACAGGACCAGGAACAGACTCAGTGCGACGGTGATCACTCGAGAGCCGCGCGTTGCTTGCCAGAGGCCGAGCGCGGCGAAGGCGGTCAGCAGCGGGAAGATCAGCGCGATAAGCGCACTCGCTCCGATCTCGGACACGGCGAACACGATGGCGGCAGCGCTGGACACGGTCAGCAGCGCCAGCAGGACGACCGTGGCGATGATCGGCGCAGGAGGTCGATTCATGCCGACAACCTAGTGCTGGACCGGTGACGCGGCGCCGCACAGGTCCGGCTGCGGCGCAGGGGTCCGGATGCTGCGCCGCACAGGTCCGGTTGCGCGCCGCACAAGTCCGGCTGCGGCGCCGCAGGGGTCCGGCTGCGGCGCTGCATAGGTCCGGCTGCGGCGGGCGGACCGATGCGTGGCCGGCTGCGCAGAGCAGCCAGGCCAGCAGTTGCCAGCAGTTGCCAGCAGTTGCGTAAGTTGCCAGCAGTTGCCAGCAGTTGCCAGCAGTTGCCGGCCGGCGCCGGTCCGGTTACCGGGCTCGGGCGATGACGGTGATTTCGCGGCGGGTGTGGTGCAGTTGGCGGGCGTGCAGTACGTCGTACTCCTTGCGCAGGACGTCCATCCCCCGCCTGGCCGCGTCCAGGGGATTCCGTCCGCCGCCCTTGAGCGTCACGATCGCGAGCGCCCCGCGCCTCAAATGCGGTACTG
>NZ_DASRXP010000720.1:0-5823 GCF_035687465.1 Kribbella sp. | reverse complement strand
CCGATCAGAGGCGGCCGAGATGGTCGCCTCTAACCGGATTCGATGCGAGTCAGCCGGCGTACCGGGCGGTGACGTCGAGGATCCAGGTGACGCCGAAGCGGTCGGGTACGCCTGCCTGCACTAGAACAAGTGCTTGGTGCCCCGATCGTTCCGGATGGGGCGCGACACGCGCTGAGCGTCGCGGTCGGACGAACGTCACTACAGTGAGTAGTCGCGATTGTACGAATAGCGGCTACGTCCGGGGGTGGGCATGCGCAGTCACTATCCGGCGTGTGAGCGGGCCGAGCAGAACCTGTGCCGATGCCAGCAGTGCGGAGGCATGATGCATCGGATCGAGTGGGCGCTAGCTGCCGCGCAGCAGGCATCGGGGGAGGACCGACGACGCCGTAGACGTTCACTCGACGCAGCCTGGGAACGATTCGACGAGGATCGCCGGGCGACGCCGGCAGTCGTTGCGCAGGTCGCCGTCAATTCGGGTTTTGTGGACGTCGTCGACTGGCTGGCCGAGGACTATCGCCCGGCTGTCGTCGCGGGCGAGGAAGACCGTAGCGTTGTGGCCCACCTCAGAGCGGGGCTGGTAGGCCTGGTGTCTGATGCGGTCCGGATCGAGATGGACGCGATCGTCGGACTGCCGGGAACGGACGGACACGTGAACCCGCTGCGCTTGGGATTGGCGGATCACTTCTGGTGCGATCTGTTCGCGGCGATCGCCCAGGTCGCGCGGGATGTGCAGGCCGAGCTGGATCAGGTACCTGATCACCTTGCCGGCGTAATCATCCATTCGCGCCGCGCGGACAACAATCTCGTACGCCCGAAGCGTGGTGCACGGCGCCCGACGAAGCGGATCCGGTTGGAAGATGTAATCGTCGAGCGAGTGATCGCGGCTGCGGTTGAGACTGCTTGGGCGCCGGTTCAGGCGTTGTACCAAGCGAAGCTCCAGCTGCTGATCCGGCATGCACAGATCCTGGCGATCCTGATCTGCCCAGCGCCCGAGCGCCATCGCAGCGTGGTCGAGCACTGCATGCGCCCACTCTTCGGCGAGGAGATCGCAGATCCGACAGTGGAACGCATCAAAGCGGCGCTGTATGGGGATCTGTTCGCTCCGGTTGTTGAAGGGACGCCGTGATGGATGCGCGACTTGTGGCTGTACTGGTTGCCGATCGGGCGACTGGGCGCTTCGTCGACAAGACGCGAGATGTCTTGAGGTACGTGCAGCAGGTCGACGGACGGGTCGAGATCGTCTTCACCGGCCGCTCCGAGCCGTACAAGTATGGTCCGGAGCGAGTGCGGATCGTTGCGCCGGCCGAGCGCGTCCATCTTGGTGAAGGCCGGCTGGTCGAGGTGGACGGCGTCATTTGGGAGAAGGCGACGGAGGTCTGCACGTTTTACGGCCCGGACGGGGCCTGGTCACGTGTCTTCTACGCAACAGGCCAGGGTGAGGCGCACCGAAGTCGACCGGCGGCGCAAGTGCGGATCATCACGGATGCCGCCAGCAGTTCGAGGGCAGCCGGCATCCTGAGCTATTGGCGCGACATCGTGTCAGCTCTGGGCGCTGACGATCCGCTCCGGCAGGTGTACGACTCGTTGAACTTCGTTCACCCCGACAGCGCCCTGGGACGATTCATGGCAGGTACGCCGATAGAGTCGTCGGAACTCGGCACGCCTCCGATTTATCCCTTTCGCTGCAATCTGAGCCAGCGGCAGGCGGTCGAGAACGCCCTCACTCAGTCCATCTCCGTGATCGAAGGGCCACCGGGGACCGGCAAGACCGAGACCATCCTCAACCTGGTCGCCAACATCATCGCGAGCGGCTCGGCGACCGTCGGCATCGTCTCGTTCGGCAACTCGGCCGTCGACAACGTCCGAGAGAAGCTTGAGACTCTCGGCTTCGGGCACGTCGTTGCCCGGCTCGGCAACAAGGAGTTGGTGACGGAGTTCTTCGATCGGCAGCACCGCCGGAACGCCGAGCTGAAGGAGTTCGTGAATCAGACTCCGCTGGAGCCCCCCTTCGACAAGCTGGCCGAGGTGGACAGTCGTCTCCGTCGCCTGCAGGCGGCCGAGCGTGAACGCGCAGGAGTGCGGCAGGAGATCGAGGCGTACGCCTTGGAGCTTCAGCATTTCGAGAGGCATGTCGCGCCGGATGAACTGGCACAGCTCGACCGACTGCCACTGCTCCGCCGATCATCCGACCGCATTCTCGACTACCTCGCGGAGTCAGAGCTTGAAGGTGCCCGCCGCCGCGGTCTGGTCCGGCGGATCAGGGAATACCTCAAGTACGGATCGCTGCGCGGGCTCGACCCCAGCGAGACGGCGACAGTACTGCGCCTCCAACGAGCGTTCTACGACCGCCGGATCGTCGAGCTCTCACTGAGGCTTACCGAGTGGACGACGAGCTGAGCAGAGCTGACTTCACCGGCCTCTCCGATGAGCACCGCCGGTTGTCGATTCAGACCCTGTACGCCGGACTCGGCGCGCGCTATCGGGAGCTGGAATCCACGATCTACGACGCCCGGGGCTACCGGCAGTCCTTCGCTAAGTTCGCCGCGGACTATCCGGTGTTGCTGAGCACCTGCCACTCGCTGCGCAGAAACCTCCCGAGCGGGCAGCTGCTCGACTACCTCATCATCGACGAGGCCTCACAGGTCGACTTGCTGGCTGCTGGAGCGGCTCTCTCGAGCTGCCGGAATCTCGTCGTGGTCGGGGATCTCCAGCAGTTGCCACACATAGCGAACGATGCTGCGCGTGACACGGTCGCCCCTTTGCCTGCCTATGACTACAACAAACACAGCATCCTCTCGTCGCTACGTGCCCTGTATCAAGAGCAGCTCGCAAGCACCCTGTTGCGTGAGCACTACCGTTGTGAGCCGGCGATCATCGGCTTCTGCAACAAGTCGTTCTACCAAGGCAGACTCGTCCCGTTCACCCAGAGCGAGGTCGAGCGGCCGATGATCGTGTGGCGCACTGCCGAGGGCAACCACATGCGCCAACACCAGGGTGGTGGTCGTTCGAACCAGCGTGAAGTCGACGTCATCGTCAACGAGGTGATCCCACAGAACTGCGCGGGTGTTTCGCGTACGGACATCGGCGTCGTTACGCCGTACCGGCGTCAGGCGAACAAGGTCACCCACGCGTTCGTTGAAGAGATCGAGAAGATCGACGCGGACACCGTGCACAAGTACCAGGGCCGGCAGAAGGACGTCATGGTCATGACCACTGTCCTGGACGAGACCTGGCGTGGGCAGACCGGACTTCAGTTCGTGGATGACCCACACCTGATCAACGTGGCAGTGTCGCGTGCTGCCAAGAAGTTCATCCTGGTGACGAACCACGACCTGCTCTCCAAGAGCCGGCACATTCGCGACCTCATCGACTACATCGGCTACCAGGACCTCGGCGGTGGTGTGAGCGACAGCGAGGTGGTCTCGATCTTCGACCTCCTCTACCGCCGGTACTCCGAACGGCTCGGATCGCTGGCGGCTCGGTTGCGGAACGAATTGAAGTACCGGTCGGAGGACATCGCCTGGACCGTACTGCATGACGTACTGGGCGAATCGCCGTACCGGCACTTGGCCGTGAGCTCCCAGGTGCTGGTGCGAAACCTGCTCGCGGATGTCGAACGACTCACTCCCCGGCAGGCGAGCTACGTGGCGCACCGTGCGTCGGTGGACTTCGTCGTCTACAACCGCGTGAGCAACCGCCCACTGCTCGCCATCGAGGTGGATGGCTTTGCGTACCACAAGAACAATCCAGCTCAGCTCGAGCGCGACAGCCTCAAGAACGAAATTCTTCACGCATACGGCCTGCCGCTCCTACGGCTCCCGACAACAGGCAGCGGCGAGGAACAGAAGATCCGCACGGCCCTGGACCAAGCCGACGCCCACTGGGTTCAGGTGGCGACCCAAGGCTCTGACCTGTGATCCAACTGATCCCATCGGCAAATGTGCCATACGGGCGCGTGTGCTCAGAGCGCGAACAAGAACAGAGGAGGTCGACGTGGGTTGGGTGCATTGCGACGGTTGCTGCTTGCGCGTAGCGGTGAACAAGGACAACACCTTGCCGAAGCACTACACCGAGACACCAGGCTTGATCCTCAATCGGGCGCAGCGGGAGTGCAAAGCGTCGGGGACAACGCGGTACATAGTGCAGAGTGAATTTCGATGGACGTGCAAGCGGCCGCGCAGTGGAAGAAGCTGTCCATGCTGCGGGCGGAAGCGAATGACGTTGAACAAGAATGGCAAGTTCCCCAAGCACCGGGCGCCGGATGGCGGCCGATGCGCCATGTCGGAAGCCAACTAGCCGCCGCGCCCTTCGTTGGTAGCTCGCCCTGCGCGACGGCGCGTTCGATCCTGGCCCCGACGACCACGACACGTTGTTCGATGAACGCGTGGCCGTGACGGCGATCTGTCTAATCGTCTCCGCTGGTCTGTTGAGACCTGTGGATTTGTCTGTGTCCAGGAGGAACACGCACCTTAGCTACACGCTTGGAGCTCCAGGCTCGTTCGATGGAGCAGGGCATGGCTGAGCGGGCCGCGGAAGTGGGGCTGAGGTACGAGGTCGACCGCCCGGCGCGCAACACCTTCGACCTGCTGCGTCTCGTGCACCTCGGCGCGAAGTACGGGGTCTCCTGGGAGTACCTGCGCGCGATGCAGGTCGAGGTGTTCAGCGGCAACTACGAGGCCTTCGAGCACGACACACTCGTGCGCCTCGGCGAGAAGCTCGGGGTCCCTGCCGAAGAGATTCGCGACGTGCTCGACTCCGAGCGCTACGCGGATGCGGTGCGCGCCGACCACGACGAGGCGGTGAACCTGGGTGCGCGAGGGGTGCCGTTCATCGTCCTCGGTGGGCGGCTCGGCATCCCTGGTGCCGTGAGCACCGGGCAGTACAGCGACGCGATCGCTCAAGCCTGGGAGCAGGTCAATGGCTGAAGACACCTCCGCGTCAGGGACGCCGCTGCCGTTCGTCGAGGACGAGGCTGACGGCTACTGCGACTTGGAGACCGGCGTGTGCGTGTCGCCAGGTGCCGAGAATCCCGACAAGGTCCTCCTGGTCGAGGTCCGGCCGCAGCAGCAGTAGCAAATCAGCCCATCAGACCAACATTGGAGTACACCTATGCCTGTCATCGCCATCGTCGGAGCCGGTCCCGGCCTGGGAATCGAAATCGCCCGCGCCTTCGGCAAGATGGGTTTCGCCGTCGCAATGGTCGCCCGCAACGCCGCGAAACTTGACGCCCTCGCCGCTGAACTTCACGCCGAAGGCATCAAAGCCGCCGGGTTCACCGGCGACATCAGCAAGCCCGACACCATCACCGAGGCGTTCGCTCGCATCAAGGAGCAATTCGGCACAGTCGACGTGCTCGAGTTCTCGCCCGTCGACCAAACCCTCAACGCCGTCGGGGTCCTCGACGTCGACCCCGCGGCGCTCCAACCCCAAGTTGAGTTCTACATCAACGGCGCCATCCACGCCGTTCGGCAAGTAGTGACTGAGATGATCGCCGCCGAGTCGGGCACGATCCTGATCACCACTGGCGGTGGTTCGATCACTCCGGTACTGGCCCTGGCTAACATCAACATCGCCGCGGCAGGGTTGCGCAACTGGACTCTGAACCTCCATCAGGAGCTCAAACCCCAGAACATCTACGTTGCGCACGTCGCCATCAGTGCGTGGATCGGAGCCGAGCACCCCGGTGCAGCGCCAGACGTCATCGCCGGGGCCTACCGCGAACTCTACGAAACCCGCATCGAACCCGAACTCCACTACATCGCCCTCAACGACTAACGACAGCGCATACACATTCAGAGAACCGACGTCGTCAGGCTGGTCAAC
>NZ_DASRXP010000719.1:0-2670 GCF_035687465.1 Kribbella sp. | reverse complement strand
GTGAGCACAACTGAGCAGCTTGGAGCGCCACCGTCTGTGCGGAGTCCGGCACAGGACGTCGAGGGTCTACAGCGTGAAGGCGGTGGTGGACTCGTCGAAGGGGCCCATCACGGTGAGGGCCGGGGTGCCGGCGTAGAGGTCGGCCGCGAGTTGGCAGACGTCGTCCAGGGTGACCGCGTCGATGTTGTGCAGGATCTCGTCGACGGTCGGGAGCTCGCCGTAGACCAGGTCGGCCTTGGCGATCCGGGTCATCTTGGCGCCGGTGTCCTCCAGGCCCATCACGACCGAGCCGCGCATCTGGCCCTTGCCGCGGAGCAGTTCGTCCGCGGTGATGGTGCCCTTGGCAATCGTCGCCAACTCGGCGCGAACCACCTCGAGCACCTCCGGAGCCTTCTTCGGCAGACAGCCCGCATAGACCCCGACCATGCCGGAGTCCGCGTACGCCGAGCCGAAGGTGAACACGGAGTACGCGAGTCCGCGCTTCTCCCGCACTTCCTGGAAGAGCCGCGAGGACATCCCGCCACCGACGATGCCATGCAGCACCCCGGCGACGAACTTGCGCTCGTCGTTGCGCACCAACCCGGGCATGCCGAGCACGAGATGCGCCTGCTCGACGTCGCGGTGATGCACCCGCACTCCCCCGTACATCGGGATCCGGCGCGCCGAGCCCCGTCGTACCGGAGCCGGTTCGGCCTCACCGGTGACCCAGTGCCGCTCGAACGCCTTGCGGACCAGCTTCACGACGTCGGCGTGCTCCACGTTGCCCGCGACGGAGACGACGATGTTATCCGGCGTATAGCGCCGGCGATACCACCCGGCCACCTGGCGACGGGTCAGGCCGGCCACCGATTCCGGCGTACCGGTGATGGAGCGGCCGAGCGGGGACGAGCCCCAGAGTTGTTCCGCGAAGAGGTCATGGATGTGGTCCGACGTCTCGTCGGCGTGCATCGCGATCTCTTCGTCGATGACGTCGCGCTCGCTCTCCACGTCGGCCTCGGCCAGCGTGGCGGAGGTGATCATGTCGCAGATCACGTCGACCGCGAGCGGCAGGTCGGAGTCGAGCACCCGCGCGTAGTAGCAGGTGTACTCCTTGCCGGTGAAGGCGTTCATCTCGCCACCGACGGCGTCCAGCGACGCGGAGATCTCCAGCGCGTCGCGGCGCTCGGTGCCCTTGAACAGCAGGTGTTCGAGGAAGTGCGTGGCGCCGGCCAGCTGGAGGGGTTCGTCGCGGGAGCCGACGCCGACCCAGAGGCCGAAGGTGACCGAGCGGAAGCCCGGTACGGACTGGGAGAGCACGCGGAGCCCGGAGGGCAGGACGGTCCGTTTGACGGGACCGCCCTCCTCCGGGCTCAGCATCGTGCTGGTGATAGCCCTTGTCACTCGGCGGGCGCGACCTCGGCCTCGGCGTCAGCCTTGGCCTCATCGTCCTTCGCATCCTCGTCCAGGACGGGAATCAGGGACAGCTTGCCGCGGTCGTCGATCTCGGCGATCTCGACCTGGAGCTTCTGGCCGACCGAGAGGATGTCCTCGACGGCCTCCACCCGCTTGCCACCGGCCAGGCCGCGCAGCTTCGAGATGTGCAGCAGCCCGTCCTTGCCCGGCAGCAGGCTGATGAACGCACCGAAGTTGGTCGTCTTCACGACCGTGCCCAGGTAGCGCTCGCCCTTCTCCGGCATGGTCGGGTTCGCGATCGAGTTGATCATCGCACGCGCCGCCTCGGCCGACGGGCCGTTCGTCGCACCGATGTACACCGTGCCGTCGTCCTCGATGGAGATGTCGGCGCCGGTCTCGTCGGTGATCTGGTTGATCATCTTGCCCTTCGGGCCGATGACCTCGCCGATCTTGTCCACCGGGACCTTGACCGAGATGACCCGCGGCGCGAACTCGCTCATCTCACCCGGGGCGTCGATGGCCTTGGCCATCACGTCGAGGATGGTCAGGCGGGCTTCCTTGGCCTGGGTCAGCGCGCCGGCGAGCACGCTCGCCGGGATGCCGTCCAGCTTGGTGTCCAGCTGCAGGGCGGTGACGAAGTCCTTCGTACCGGCGACCTTGAAGTCCATGTCGCCGAACGCGTCCTCCGCGCCCAGGATGTCGGTCAGCGCGACGTACTGCGTCTTGCCGTCCACCTCACCGGAGATGAGGCCCATCGCGATCCCGGCGACCGGCGCCTTCAGCGGCACACCGGCCGACAGCAGCGACAGCGTCGAGGCGCAGACCGAACCCATCGAGGTGGAGCCGTTGGACCCGAGAGCCTCGGACACCTGACGGAGCGCGTACGGGAAGTCCTCGCGCGACGGCAGCACCGGCACCAGGGCCCGCTCGGCCAGCGCGCCGTGACCGATCTCGCGGCGCTTCGGCGAACCCACCCGGCCGGTCTCACCGGTCGAGTAGGGCGGGAAGTTGTAGTTGTGCATGTAGCGCTTGCGCGTCTCCGGGGAGAGCGTGTCCAGCTGCTGCTCCATCCGCAGCATGTTCAGCGTGGTGACACCCAGGATCTGGGTCTCGCCGCGCTCGAACAGCGCCGAACCGTGCACCCGCGGCAGCACCCTGACCTGCGCCTTGAGCGGGCGGATGTCGGCCAGACCGCGGCCGTCCATCCGGACCTTGTCGGTCAGCACGCGCTGCCGGACGAGCTTCTTGGTGAGCGAGCGGAAGGCTGCGGACAGCTCC
>NZ_DASRXP010000718.1:0-2795 GCF_035687465.1 Kribbella sp. | reverse complement strand
GCGGCTCAGGGGAGGGGCCGCCTCATTGGGGGAGTCATGTCAGAGCAACGCAAGACCGTCACGGCAGCCAAGAGGACCACTACCGCGCACAAGAGAACAACCAGGAGTACCGAAGAAGCGGCAGTCGCCACGCCGCTGCCGCAGTTCTTGCAGTCGGCCGGGAATCTGACGCTCGGCCAGCGCAAGTTGCTGGTCGACCAGGCCCTGCTCATGCTCGAGCAGAACTACGTGCACCTGCCGCTCAAGGCAGCGATGCATGCGGTCAATCCACTGCAGCGACTGCGCGTGATGCGCGCCCGGATGGAACGCCAGACCGCAGAGACGATGGAAGCCGAGTGGATCTTCCATCGGCAGATGTCGAGCATCTTACACTCGGTCCGCGACCTGCACACCAACTACCTGCTGCCGGTTCCGTTCGCGGGCAAGATCGCGTTCCTGCCGTTCATGATCGAGAAGTGTTTCGACCTTACCGGTGAGCATTACCTTGTCACTCGTACGGTGGCGGGCTACACGGCTCCGCAGTTCGGTGCCGGTGCCGAGGTGACGCACTGGAACGGTACGCCGATCGCCCGGGCGGTCGCACTCAACGGAGCCCAGTTCGCCGGCAGCAACGATGCGGCGAACCTCGCGCGCGGACTGGAATCGCTCACCCTCCGTCCGCTGGTGATCCAGTCGCCACCGGACGAGGAATGGGTGACCTTGTCCTACGTCGGCCTCGACGGCTCGAAGCAGGAACTGCGCGAACAGTGGAAGGTGACCACCAACCTCCCACCGATGACTGACCTTGACGCACTCACCGAGGCGTCGGCATCGATGGGTCTCGACCTCGACTCGGATGAGAAGTCGCGCGCCCGCAAAGTCCTCTATCTGCAGGACGTCGTCGCCCTCGAGAGCGGCCAGAGCTCCGCCGAGTTGCGTGCCCCGGTCGCCGTCGGCCAGGCAGATCTGCCCACGACGATGCCCGGCGTCTTCCGCGCTCGCGAGGTCGTCACCTCGCACGGCACCTTCGGCCACCTGCGGATCTTCACGTTCAGCGTCACCGACCCGGTCGCGTTCCGGAACGAGTTCGTCCGGCTCGCAGCGGCGCTGCCACAGGACGGCCTGATCGTCGACGTTCGCGACAACGGCGGCGGCCACATTTACGCGAGCGAGTTCACCCTGCAGACGATGACGCCGCGGCACATCTCGCCGGAGCCGGTTCAGTTCATCAGTACGCCGATCAACCTGCGCATCTGCAGACGCCACAAGGACAACCCGGCCGGGATCGACCTCGGGCCGTGGTTCGACTCGCTCGACCTGGCGACGGAGACCGGAGCCGCCTACTCGGCCGCGAAGCCGATCACTCCCGAAGACGGTGCGAACGACCTCGGCCAGACCTACTACGGTCCGGTCGTGCTGATCACGGACGCCCGCTGCTACTCCGCGACGGACATCTTCGCGGCCGGATTCGCGGATCACGAGATCGGCATGATTCTCGGCGTCGACGACAACACCGGCGCGGGTGGCGCGAACGTCTGGACCCACGGACTGCTCGCCACCCTGCTGAACGAACCACCTCCGCCCGATCCGACTTCGCCGTACGAGGCACTGCCGAACGGAGCCAACCTGCGGGTGGCGATCCGCCGTACGCTGCGCGTCGGTGAACTGTCCGGTACTCCGGTCGAGGACCTCGGTGTGCGACCGGATGCCACCCACAAACTGACTCGGGCGGACCTGCTGTCCGGCAATGTGGATCTGCTCGAGGCGGCCGGTGGCTTGCTCGCCGCGATGCCCCGCCGGCGCCTCGCCGTGTCCACGTCCCTAGCCGGTACTACGCTCAGGGTCCGGCTGCAGGTGGACGGTATCGACCGCGTGGATCTCTACCTCGACGACCGCCCGATCAGCTCGGAGGACCTCACCGCGGCTCCTCTCGACATCGACATCCTGGATGTCGCCGCGGGCCAACGGCTGCGGGCCGACGGCTACGCCGGGGGAGAGTTGGTCGGGTCCCGCCGCCTGCTGACCTGACCTGACCTGACCCGACCTGACCTGATCAGACTCCACCCCTCACCACCCTGTCCGCCTGGGTCGGCGGACCGCTGACCCTGCCCTTTGTGATCTGCTTCATATTAATTCAAATTATCAAGATATTGCGATAATTTGGAAGAGTGGGAATCCGGAGCGGAGGACCCGTCGAGTGCGGTCAGGATCACATGTTAAAACGAACAACCGTTCTTGATTTCCTCCGCTCTCCGGGTCGAAGCTGAACTAGGAGAGCGAACGTTCGGTTTTACACCGGTGAACCGGTGACCTGGGGTGGGACGGAGGGCGTTATGGCGCAGGTGACTCTCGAACCGATCTGCAAGGTGCGCGAGAAGCCTTCGCCGGATCGGCCGAAGGACCCGCACCATCCCCCGCCGAGGCGAGTACTGCGAGAAGTCCTGCTGCTCGCCGTCCTCTTCGGGGTGTACAACCTCGGCCGGTTCATCTCCGCCAAGCACACCGGCTCCGCCTTCGCCAACGCCGACGCCCTGATCCACCTGCAGTCCAGGCTCGGCCTGCCCAGCGAGGCCGAGGTTCAGCGGATCGCCCTCAGCGTCCCGGATCTCGCCACCTGGGCGAACCGGTACTACGCGTCCGTGCACTTCCCGTTGACCGCGATCGTGCTGGTGTGGTTGATGATCCGCCGTCCACTGCAGTACTCGAAGGCGCGCTGGGCTCTCGCCTCACTGACGGGTCTCGCCCTGATCGGGCACACCGTGTTCCCCTTGGCACCGCCGCGGATGATGCCGGGCTGGGTCGACACCGGCGGACTC
>NZ_DASRXP010000717.1:0-5822 GCF_035687465.1 Kribbella sp. | reverse complement strand
GCAGCCCACGGAAGAAGAGATATCCCTCCTCGGCGAGCCGCGCGCGCAGGGCGGAGGTCTCCAGGCCAGACGAATCGAGGAGCTCTTTCACTTGTCATTTCCTATCTCGTTCATCGTCGAGGCGATCTTGGCGACCTCGACCTTGTCGAGATAGAGGTCGTTGACCGCCTTGTTGATCTCGGCAACTTTCGCGGTCCAGCCGGTGGCGATCGGCATGTTCACGGTGCTGCCCGCGGCCGAGTCCAGGAACGGTTGCACGTCGATGCCCTTCTTCTTCCAGTACGCCGCGTAGCCGGCGCCGGCGTCGTTCAGCGCGGGAATGATGTAACCCGCGTCGCCCATCAGCTTCTGCGCCTTCTCCGAACCCAGGAAGGCGATCAGCTTCCCGGCCTCCTCGGGATGCTTGGTCTTCGCGAACATCACCTCGGCCAGCCCGTTGATCACGACCGTGCGATCGACCGGCCCGGCCGGCATCGAGGCGACCCCGATCGGGAACTTCACCTCGGGCAGCGCGAACGGCAGCAACGCGTTGTTGGCCGGGAACATCGCCACCTCGCCGCGGTAGAACATCTCGGTCGCCTGACCGGTCGGCGGGTTGGTCCGCGTCCCGTCCGGCGAGACATGCCACTTGAAGATCAGGTCGCGGGCCCACTGCAGCGCCTCGACGGACTTCTGCCCGGCGAAGTCGAAGGTCCCGTACGGCGCGTCCATCGCCTTCCCGCCGTTGGACGCGATCCAGTTCAGCCACTGGGTCTGGCTGTGGTTCCACGAGCAGAAGCCCCATTGCTTGGTCGCCCCGGCGTCGAAGCCGCTCTGCGCCGAGGTCAGACCGGCCTTGTCGACGGTCAACTTGCGAGCCACGTCCATGAAGCTACCCGTGCCGTCCGGCGCCCAGGTCAGCTTGTCCGGCATGGTGATACCCGCCTTGGCGACCAGGTTCTTGTTGTAGAGCAGCCCGACGATGCCCATGTCCTTCGGTAGCCCGAGTTGCTTGTCCTCGAACTTGTATGACTGGACCACGTTCGGGTGATACGAGTCCAGCTTCAGGCCAGCCTTGGAGATCAGCTCGTCGAGTGGAGCGAGGACACCCTTGCTGGCCAGGTCCGGGAAGTTCTCCACCGTCAGCCAGAAGACGTCGGGCGCCTTGCCGCCGGCCAGTTCGGTGGTGAGTTTGGTCCAGTACTGGTCCCAGGGCAGCACCTCCATCCGGACGGTGATGTTGGGGTTCTCGGCCGTGAACGCGGCGAACACCGCCTTGTAGCCGACCTCTTGCTGCTCGTCCCAAAGCCGGTACACGAGTTCCACCTTGCCGCCGGCGCCGGCGCCCGCGCCGGAGTCATCCGAGGAACCGCAAGCGGTCAGCCCGAGCAGACCGGCGCTACCCAGTAACACCGTCCGGCGAGACAGGATTTGTGACATGAGAGCCTCCTACTTGAGCCCGGTGACGGCGACCGAGCGGACGATGAAGCGCTGGAAGAAGATGAACAGCACCAGCAGTGGTGCGAGAGCGATCAGGCTGCCGGCCATCACGGCGTTGTAGTCCACGCCGATCTCGCTCTTGAACAGGGCGATGCCGACGGACAGCAGTCGCTTGTCCTCGCTGCTGGTGATGATGAGCGGCCAGAGAAAGCTGTTCCAGTTGGCCACCACAGCGAGGGTGGTGACGGTGACCAGGATCGGCTTGGACAGCGGCAGCACGATCGACACCAGCGTCCGCACCCGGCCTGCCCCGTCGATCCGCGCCGCGTCCTCGAGATCGGCCGGAATCGTCCTGAAGAACTGCCGGAGCAGGAAGATCGCGTACGGCGTACCGAGCATCGTCGGCAGCATCAGGCCCGCCCAGGTGTCGACGAGTCCCAGCTCCTGCATCATCAGGTAGAGCGGGATCATCGTCACGACCGGCGGCACCATCAGCGTCGACAGATACACCCAGAACAACGCATCCCGGCCCGGGAACGACAGCCGCGCGAAGCTGTAGGCAGCCAGTACCGCGAACAGAACCTGCCCGATCGTGATCCCCACCGTCACCAGCACCGTGTTGACCAGGTAACCGCCGAAGCCCGAGGCGAACAGCCGGTCGAAGGCGGCGACGCTCGGCGGCAGCCCTGGTTCCCAGGGCAGAGTCTCCGATAGTTGCCCAGGGCCCTTGAATGCGGTCAGCACGGTCAGCAGATAAGGGAAGATCGCGAGGAGGCAGCCGACCACCAGCACTCCGTAGCACAGGACGGCTACCGGCACGCGTGTTCTGGACATCGTCACCACCTCAGGAGAAGTCGTACGTCGTGCGACGTTCGAAGTAGATGAACTGGGAGATCGTGACGACCAGGATCACCACGAACAGCAGGACCGAGATGGTGGACGCGTAGCCGAAGTCGAACTTGCGGAACGCCTCGTCGTAGATGAGATAGGTGGCGACCTCCGTACTGTCGCCGGGGCCGCCCTCGGTCATCACGAAGATCGTGTCGAACGCCTGGAACGACCCGATCACGTTGGTGATCAGGACGAACAGCAACGTCGGCCGCAGTAGCGGCAAGGTGATGCTGAAGAAGTGGGCGACCGGCGAGGCGCCATCCAGTGCGGAGGCCTCCCGCAACGCCCCGGGGATGTTCTGCAACCCCGCAAGGAAGAACAGCATGTTGTAGCCCGCGAACTGCCAGATGTGCACCGCGGCGACACTCGGCATCGCGAGCAGCGGCGACGACAGCCAGGCCGGTCCGTCGACCCCGAAGACACCGAGGAACTGGTTCAGCGCGCCGCGGCCGGGGTCGAAGATCCACGTCCAGACCAACCCCATCGCCACCGGCGTGGCCATCCACGGGATCACCAGCAGCGCCCGGAAATACTTCATCCCGCGCAGCTTGCGGTCGACCAACAGTGCCAGGAGCAACGAGAGGATGGTTGTCCCCGGCACGCAGATCAGGACGTAGTACAGGGTGACCAGGAAGGAATGCCAGACGTCGGAGTCGCTGAACAGTTCCCGGTAGTTGGCCAGGCCGATGAACTCCGGGGTGGAGAGCAGTTTCCAGTCGAACAGGCTCAGCACGATCACGATCAGGACGGGTGCCAGCAGGAAGCCGAGCACCCCCACCATGCTGGGCGCGAGCAGCGCGTAGCCGGCCAGCGCCTGCCGCCGGCGCAGCACCCGGCCGGCCGAGCGTGGGTCCGGCCCGTACTGCGGGTGGTGCGACCGTGGTTCGGACTTAAGCATCGGGATCCTTCAGCGGATGCGGCCGGGCCGAGCTCGGGGTGAGCAGTTCCCGGGTGCGATCGAGGCCCCATCGGTCCAGCGAGCCGATCGGGTCGCTCGACATCCGGAGTCCGGGCGCGTTCTCGACGTGCTCGGCCCAGCGCTCGCGATCCTGGATGTCGGGCTGGACGATCAGGCAGTCTGGGTCGTTCGCCCACCAGCGGCCGTGCAGGAACTCCCGGGCCACCGAGGTCGACCGTGCGCCCCGCTGGCCCGGCTGGCTGATGTCACCGGACGGCGGATCGACCAGCGGATCGGTGTCGGGGGAGACGCGCATGCAGTCCACCAGACCGAGGCTCGGCAGGATCGGCGCGCCACAGCCGTGCAGGATCCGATTGGGTCCGACGGCCTCGCGGATCAGCCGCAACCCGTGCCGGTAGGCGGCGATGCCGTTCAGCGGGATGTGCCGTCGGCCTTCGATCGCTCCGGCGTAGAGGAAGTCCAGCTTGAAGTGGTCGTAGCCCTGCCTGCAGAGCTCGGTGAAGACATCCTGGAGATGGCGCGCCGCTCCTGGATGCGTCACGTCGAGTACTAGTTGCTCCTGGCCCCAATTGGTTCCGGCGGTGACGCCGGGAACCAGCCAATCGGGATGCAGCCGTGCGGTCTCGCTCTTGCTGCCCAGCAGGAACGGCGCCACCCAGATTCCGGCCCGCCGGCCACCGGAGCGAATGTCCGCCGCCAGCCGCACCGTGGAACCGAAGTCGTCGCGGGGTGTCAGCCAGTCCCCGATCTCCGCCTGGTACCCCTCGTCGAGCAACACCAGGTCGACGCTCAGCCCGTGGTCGTCGAACTGCCGGACCTCCGCCATCACGTCCCGCTCGGTCACCTTGCCCCAGTACGCGTACCAGCTGCACCAGGACGGACCGAACACCCGGACGTCGAAGCTGCCGAAAGTGTCGGCCCAGTCGGCCAGGGCCTGATTGGCATTCGCCGGGGCACTGCGGGTCAGCTCGACCTCGTCGTCGGCCGAGATCACCAGACGGTCGCCGCGGGCCTCACAGCGGATGGACGGCACCAGGTCGGGTGTGGTCGCGCCGACCACCAGCACGTCGTCGCCGGTGGAGACGGCGAGCAGCCCCTCGCCCTGGAAGCCGCGCGCCTCGACGTCCGGGCGATAGGCCATCACGTGGTGGTTGGGCGCGGTCGGCCTCGGCGGCCGGGCGTCGAGCGAGTACCAGCCGCTGGGGCTCCACGACTGCCAGCCGTGCTCGTAAACCCGGGCGGTGGCGGCGTCGTACTCGAGCTCGGTGACGGTGGTGAAGCCCACGGTTCCTCGTTTCAGGCAGTCGTTAGGCGCAGGATCTTGCTGCGGTTGTGGGTAATCTAGGGACCTCCGCGAAGGGTGCACCATGACAGAGCCTGCTGATTCCGAGCACGATCTTGCTACCCAGGTGCTGATCGAGCTCTACAGCGAGATTCCACCGCCGAGCAAGCTCGTGACCGGGCACTTCCACAGCGGCGGCGACTACCGGGTGGTCCGCCCCGGCGGCGTCGGTAGCTGGTACCTGCTCTACACGGCCGGCGGCACGGGCCAGTTCCAGATCGGTGCCGACCGGCTGACCCTGCGGCACGGGGACCTCGTCCTGGTCAGTCCGGGCACCGAGCACGACTACGGCACGGTCGGCACCTACTGGGAGACCTGGTGGGCGCACTTCCAGCCGCGGCGCGAGTGGCATGCTTGGTGGTCGTTGCCGCAGGCAATGCCCGGGTTGTCCTATCTGCGGCTGACCCGGCCGTCGGAGACCGACCGGCTGGTGTCGGCCTTCGCCCGGCTGCATCGCGACGCCCAGCGGGCCGGCCTCTCGCCCACCGGGGACACCGAGTTGCACCTGCTGGAGCAGAGTCTCGCGGTGCAGCTGACCATGAACGGCATCGAGGAGGTCCTGCTCGTCGCCACGAGCAGCTTGCGTACGGGGACGCGCCAGCTCGACGCCCGGGTCCAGTTGGTGCTGGACGCGGTGACGTCGGACCCGGCCCGCTCGTTCACCTTGAACGGCCTGGCCGGACTCGCGCAGGTCTCGGTGTCCCGGCTCGCCCACCTCTTCAAGGAGCAGGTGGGCGACTCGATCATGAACGTCGTGGTCGGGCTGCGGCTGCAGCGCGCGTCCGAGTTGCTCGGTGCGACCGACATGTCCGTCGCGCAGATCGCCCGCGCGGTCGGTTTCGAGTCACCGCACTACTTCAGCCGCCAGTTCGGGCAGCGCTTCGGTCTGTCGCCGACCAGTTATCGCCGCAGCGTCAGGAACCCGGAGACAGCGCAATATTGAGCTCGGTCGCGGCGGCGTAGTTCGCGCCACCGGCCAGACCGATCAGCCGGACGTAGCGCGCCGTAGTACCGGCTGGCAGGCGGGCGATCTTCGCGTCGACTGTGCCGTCCCAGGTTCCTGTGGTCGCCGACTGGAAGGTTGTTCCGTCGGTGCTTACCTGGACGTCGTACGACGAGATGCGGCCGTTCGGCACCTCGGCGTCGAGGCGCGGCGTGTACACCAGAGCCTCGATCGCCCGGGGCTGTCCGAGGTCCAGAGTGATGTACTGCGGCAGCGGGGCGTACGGGCTCCAAGCGGAGTGCCACATG
>NZ_DASRXP010000716.1:0-5024 GCF_035687465.1 Kribbella sp. | reverse complement strand
TACGTGGTGCCGTTGCTGGCGGAGACCGCGCACCTGGAGGGCGGGACGGTCAGCGTACTGCTCCTCGTCTACGGAATCGGCGCGGTGCTGGGCAACCTGGTCGGCGGCCGGGCGACCGATCGCTTCGGCAGCCTGCGGACGCTGACGGTGACGCTCATCGGCTTCACCGCGGTGATCGCCACCCTGACCCTGACGGCGACCTCGATCGTCGGTGCGGGGATCGCGTTGTTCGTCTGGAGTCTGTTCACCTGGACCTTCAACCCGCCGATCCAGAACCTGCTGCTCGAGCTCGGTGAGGGCGGAGGCTTGCTGCTGGCCATGAACGCGTCAGCGATCTACCTGGGGGCCGGTCTCTCCGCGATCGTCGGCGGTCTGGTGATCAATCTGGTCGGAGTCCAGCTGTTGCCGCCGATCGCAGCGATCCTTGGACTGGTGGTTCTTGGCCTGCTGTTCACCCTCCG
The DNA here is from genome assembly GCF_035687465.1 of Kribbella sp. Taxonomy (NCBI): domain Bacteria; kingdom Bacillati; phylum Actinomycetota; class Actinomycetes; order Propionibacteriales; family Kribbellaceae; genus Kribbella; species Kribbella sp. Next base: position 4,563 of record NZ_DASRXP010000716.1, on the reverse strand, counting down.
CCGCGACCCAGCCCTGCAGGTGGCCGAGCAGCTCGAGCCGCTCGATGCAGAAGAACGCCTAGCCGCCTGACCCGGCGGGGAGGGGTAACCCTCTGTTAGTGCAGGCTACTGCTCATGCGTCTGCTCGCCGGCCTCCTCCTGATCGCCACCCCCTGGGCTGTTCCGGGCGTGGTGTCAGTCGGACCTGCGGATGTTGTCAGCGGGTGGAAGAGCTCGCCCGTGTACGTCGAGCCGTCGCAGCGGTCGTTGTTCCCGGAGAAGGAAGCCGAGCGACTCGCCGACAGGGTCAGCGGATATGACCCGGCTATCCGAATCGCTGTAGTTCCGGCCGTGGTGCTGAGCGAGCTACCGGGGAGTGGGACGCGGGAGCAGGCTGCGCGGGAGTTCGTCGATCAGGTGGTGGATCTGCAGCAGGCGGACGGGATCTACCTGGTCGTGTTCGGTGGATCTCTGACCTGGAGCAGTGCGGTCGGGGTCGACACTCCGATCGCCGAGATCCTCACGGACGAGCTGGGCAAGCACAGCCGGTCGGACCCGGTCGGGCTGATGGACGGCGTACTGGATCAGCTGGACGTGCCGGGCTCGTCCACGGGTGCGCCCGGCTGGATCTGGCCGCTGGCGATCGTGCTGGTCGTGGTGGTTGCGGTCGGAGCAGCCCTGTGGTGGTGGAGACGCCGGCCGGGTAAGGACGAAGGACCTGCGCTCTACCGTCCGTCGTACGAGGTGTTGCCGGATGAGGCGGACACAGTGGAGGAGCGGCAGAAGCTCGCCCGGGAGGACGTGACGCGGTTCGGTGAGGAACTGGATGTCGCGGACGTGCGTCTGGACGGCGTGGATACGACAGCCGACGTACAGGCAGCGATGGATGCCTATGCCGACGCGGGTCGCGTTGTCGACGGCGAACCGGGTGACCAGCAGTTGCGGGAGGTCCGCGCGACCGTCGAGTACGGCCGTTGGCGGTTGGCCCGCGCACAAGCACTGGTCGCCGGCACGCCGGCACCAGCCAGGCGAGCAGCCTGTTTCTTCGATCCGGCCCACGGGACGTCCGTGACCGACTGGATGTACACGCCGCCTGGCGGACGGGCCCGGGAGATCCCGGTCTGTGCCGCCTGCCGGGACAGGCGCTCGGGAGGAGCTCGATGAACCGCTGGACTCGTGTGGCCGCAGCGCTCGGTGTGATCGGAGCAGCTGCGTTACCGGCTGTTGCCGCACAGGCCGCGACCCCCACCCCCACACCGAGCAAGCCGCCCTTCAGCTGGTCGCCGCCAGACATCGAAGGCGATCGGCAGGACAGGCAGGATGCTGCCGAGAGGTACATGGACGACGTCGCCGCCCAGCTAGGCGAGCCCGGGGTCTGGGTCGACCCCAAGGTGACCGAGCTGAGTGCGTCAGAGGTCGCCGAGCTCAACCAGGCGGCCAAGGGAGCGGTCGCGACGTTGCGGATCGCCGTGATCCCGGCCGCCGCGATCGACACCGCGCCGCAGGGGTATTACTCGGCCGACCTCGCCTGGGAAGGCGAGGAGATCGCCGACCAGTTGTACGACCGGGTCGGCGTCGAGGGCGTCTACGCCGTACTGGTCGACGCTTCGTCCGAGTCCGACGGGCGCGGGTTCCACGCAGTACAGCGGGCTGACAAAGGCCCGACGTACCACGTAGGTGATGCCGTCGATCAAGCAGTCGACTGCTGTGCGCCGGACTACGAAGACATGCTGACGCGGTTCATCGAGCGAGCGCAGGACGTCAACAAGCCGTTCTACATCGACGCTGCCCCGTACGCCGGGGGCGCGGCCGGGCTGATCGGTCTCTGGTGGGGTGTCACGGCTCTCGGAGCCAGGAGAACCCGCAGAGCAGACGAGAAGAAGCATCTGGAGATCTCGCGCCCGCTGCTCAACGAGGAGATCATCGCGCTCTCCCAGCAGGTCTCGGCCATCCCGACCACCTCGGATCCGCAGCAGTCGAAGCTGTCGAAGGATGTGCTCGACACAGTGGAGAAGGCCAGGCACCGCCTTGACGAGGCCAAGGGGGACGACGACACCGAAGCAGTCGCGACACTGCTGGGCTCGGCTCGCTACGGCATGCTCTGCCTGGATGCGCTCCGGGCCGGCAAGCCGATCCCCGAGCCGACGCCGCCCTGCTTTTTCGACCCTCGGCACGGGCCCAGCACGACGCAGGCCAACTGGACACCCGAAGGAGGAGCCGAGCGGTCGGTCCAGGCGTGCGCCGCCTGTGCCGCGCGAGTCGCGGCGAACGAGGAGCCAGACATCCGGATGGTGACCGTGCGGGACCGCCCCCGCCCGTACTGGACCCTCGGCGAGGAGTTGGCATCCTACATCGACGGCTACTGGTCCCAGGGCGACGGCCGCCGCTGGTGGTTCCCCGACGACGACGCCCGCCGCGCAGGCGAACGGATGCGTGCCCGCTGGCGCTCCGGCCGTCCCGGAGCCCGGTTCAGCCGGTTCGGTTCCGACCTCGGCACGTCCGTTGGCAGCTGGTCCGCGTCCAGCAGTGGCGACAGCGACGGCAGCGGTTGGAGTACCGGGTCGTCCCGCCGCCGCTCGTCCTTCTCGAGCCGCCGTACCCGCTCCAGCGGCGGTGGTTCCAGCCGTCGCTCCTCCCGCCGCTCCGGTGGTTCCCGCGGCTTCTAACTAAGGACGGCTGGTAGATCCTCGGAGTGGAGGATCGCCAGCGAGGTCACCGCACGAGTCAGGCAGACATAGAGACGCCGCAAGCCGGTCCGTTCGTCGGCCTCCCCGGCGACGATCCCGGCCGGCTCTACCAGTACTACGTGGTCGAACTCGAGGCCCTTCGCCAGACCGGCCGGTACTACGTCCACGTGGGCGTCGACGTCATCCTCGTCGCCGAGGACGGCGAAGGGGATTCCCTTGTCCTGCAGGGCTTTCCGGGTTGCGGGGACCAGGGAATCCGGCACGATCAAGCCGATCGACCCCGGCCTGGACGACACGGCCCCAACGGTTTCCACGGCGGCCACCAGACTGTTGGGGACCCGGGTGATGGCCAGCTCACCTCGCGCCCGCCGTACTGCGGTCGGCGGCGTCAGGTGGGGTGCGATCAGCGGCAGCAGGCGCGCGGCGTACTCGATCACCTGCCCGGGCACACGGAACCCAGCGGTCAGCTCCTCGGTGTGCGCCCCGGTCTTCCCCAGATGCGACAGCGCCACCTCCCACGAAGGCGTCGCCCACGGCGTTGTTCCCTGCGCGATGTCGCCGAGCACTGTCATCGAACCGGTCGAGCATCGCCGCCCGACAGCCCGCAGCTGCATCGCCGAGAGATCCTGCGCCTCATCCAGTACTACATGTCCGAGGCTGGGCGTCCGGTCGACCAGGTCGGCGACCTCGTCGATCAGGGTCGCGTCGGCAACGGACCATTTCGCCGCACCCGCGGACCGCGGCGCCTTGTCCCAGAGCAGCAGCGCCTGCTCGTCCTCGGACAGCAGTCCTGCGGCGTGCTCAGCCAGCAGTTCGGCATCGGTGAACAGCCCGAACACCAGCTTGGCCGGATCCACGGTCGGCCACAGCGCATCGGCGTACTGCTTCACCGGCCGGCTCCGCGCCACGGAATCCTGCACGCGGTCATCGGGGGAGTCCCCAGCGGCTTCCATCCGCAGCAGTACTGCGTGCGAGAGCCGCTGCGGCAGCATCGTCCGCCCGGCTCCGTAGCGGATGCCCCGCGTCCGCAGCTCGTTGACCAGCTCCTCAGCCTGGTACGCCGGTACGCGCCAGCGATGTGATCCCCGCGGCACCACCAACGCTTCCTTCGGCAACTGCACCTTGGACCACACGGCGCGGTGGAGCACCTCCGCCATCCGGGCGTCGCCCTTCAGCACGTCGACCGCCGCGGGACCCGGTCCCGCCACCCGGACCCGGGCGACCATCTCCTCCACGGTCGTCTGCTTTGCCTCGATCTCACCCAGCGCGGGAAGCACGTCGCCGATGTAGCGCAGGAAGCTCGCGTTCGGTCCGACCACCAGGACGCCCGACCGGCTGAGCTGGTCGCGATACGCGTAGAGCAGGTACGCCGCGCGGTGCAGCCCGACCGCGGTCTTCCCGGTCCCGGGCGCACCCTGAACGCAGATGGTGTCCTCGACGCCGGCGCGGACGATGACGTCCTGCTCGGGCTGGATGGTGGCGACGATGTCGCGCATCGGGCCGGAGCGCGGTCGCTCGATCTCCGCGTCGAGGATGTCGCTGTGCTCGTCGACCGGCGCGGCGGAGGTCAGGTCCTCGTCCTCGAAGGCCGTCATCAGGCCGTGGGTGAACCCGAACCGTCGGCGGATCCCGACCCCCATCGGCTCGGTCCGGCTGGCCCGGTAGAACGGCACCGAGATGTCGGCCCGCCAGTCCACCACCAGCGGTTCGCCGGCCTGGTCGTTCACATGCCGGCGGCCGATGTGGAACGTCTCGGTGGTGGGCTCGAGGTAGTCCAGCCGGCCGAAGAACAGCGGGACGTCGGGGTCGTCCTCGAGTTCCTTCATCCGGCGCCAGATCGCGGCCTTGAGGAACTCGGTGTTCACCCGGTCCGCGCTGTGGATCTCCAGCGCGCCGG